>DFKU01000008.1:0-22427 GCA_002373615.1 Alphaproteobacteria bacterium UBA3637
AAGGACAAATTGGCCGTTCCACCCCCGCACTGTCATCCTCGGGTTTATCCCGGGGATCCGTACTCCCCTTGAAGAACAAGGGGAGATTAAGAGGGGTTTTTGACCTTTTCAAAACCCATCCAACCTTCCCTTATGCTTTAAGGGAAGGACAAATTGGCCATCCCACCCCCGCTTTCGCAGGGATGACGATGGCATTATTGCTGGGCTTACTATTTTCAATCCCGTCATTTGCCTATACGTCCTGCGTGGGGGGAACGGAAATCACCAGTAATGTGTACGGGACAACGGGTGCTTCCAGTTATTGTACGCCCGCCATGTGCCCTGGTCCTGCCAAAACGTTTTGCAAAAGTAATTTAACAATGAATTGGTGGACAGCGTTTAATTGGTGCAAAAGTAATGGGGGCACCTTGGCCAGTTTTGCCAGTATGTGTCCCGGAATAACGACCCGTCCCAATAATATGCCTGGGGCTTGTCCTGCCTTGCATGGGGTGGGGGGGAACCAGTGGGTATGGTCTTCCATGGGATATGATAGCTCTGCCACCCTCGTCGTGAATCTTTCCTCTGGTGGTGTCAACGGCAGCTTCAGCCGTGACAACACCTTCGGCTGCGCCTTGTGTGAGTAGGCGGTGTGGGGGATTTTGCCACGCCCCCGCATGTCATTTATTTTTTAATTTCCCGTGTCAAGGCGTATTTTAATACATCCTCAGCTTTGGCTAGTGGAATAATCTTCATCCCTTCTTTGACATTGTTCGGAATTTCCTCTAAATCCTTTTCGTTTTCGGCCGGAATCAAAACGGTCTTAATCCCTGCACGCAGGGCAGCCAATAATTTTTCCTTTAATCCCCCGATTGGTAGAATCCGTCCACGCAAAGTAATTTCCCCCGTCATGGCAACATCTTTTCTGACAGGAATCCCCGTCAAAGCCGATACCAAGGACGTCATCATGGCAATCCCGGCACTGGGCCCGTCTTTTGGGGTGGCACCTTCCGGCACATGGACATGGACATCTTTTTTCTCAAAAACATCCTCTTGAATGCCAAAATCATTCGCGTGCGCTCGTACGAAAGAGTAGGCGGCCTCAATGGATTCTTTCATCACATCACCCAACTTTCCTGTTAAAGTGACTTTTCCTTTCCCCGGCATAGTCAGGGCTTCAATGGATAAAATTTCACCCCCCACTTCTGTCCAGGCCAGCCCCGTCACAATCCCCACTTGGTCTTCTTTTTCGGCCACGCCATAACTGAACTTTTGCACCCCCGCATAATCGTGAAGATTATTTTGGGTAATTTCAACCGATTTGGTGTCTTTTGTTAAAATTTCTTTCACGACTTTTCGGGCAATTTGGGCAATTTCCCTTTCCAGTTGACGCACCCCTGATTCACGAGTGTAATTGCGAATAAGTTTCAAAAGAGCGGCATCCGTAAAGGTTAATTCTTCCATCTTTAAGCCCGCCATTTCCAATTGTTTTGGAATTAAATGGCGTTTGGCAATTTCTTGTTTTTCTTCTTCGGTATAACCGGATAGTTGAATCACTTCCATGCGGTCCAACAGGGGGCGTGGCATATTCAAACTGTTCGCTGTTGTAATGAACATGACATGCGACAGGTCATAATCCACCTCCAAATAATGGTCGTTAAAGGTTGTATTTTGTTCAGGATCCAGCACTTCCAACAAAGCGGAAGACGGATCACCCCGATAATCATTTCCCAGTTTATCAATTTCATCCAGCAAAAACAGCGGATTGATATTGCCCGCTTTTTTCATGCTTTGGATAATTTTCCCCGGCATAGCCCCGATATAGGTGCGTCTGTGTCCGCGGATTTCGGCTTCATCGCGCATCCCGCCCAAACTGGCCTTTACAAAGGTGCGTCCTGTGGCACGGGCAATGGATTTTCCTAAACTGGTTTTCCCGACCCCTGGGGGACCCACCAAACATAAAATAGATCCTTTGACAGCGCCCGTTCTTTTTTGCACAGCCAAAAATTCCAAGATGCGTTCCTTGACTTTTTTAAGGCCATAATGATCCTCATCCAACACCTTTTTGGCGGCCGCTAAGTCTAAATCAATATCTTTTTTTTCTTTCCAGGGCAGGCTGATCAGCCAGTCAATGTAATTCCTGATAATCCCCGCCTCAGCTGACATGGGACCCATCATCCGCAGGCGTTTTAATTCATTCGTTGCTTTTTCTGTGGCTTCCTTGGACATATTGGCTTTTTTGATTTTGTCCTCTAATTCCCCCAGTTCCGAGCCTTCTTCGCCCCCGTTATCCAGCTCTTTTTGAATGGCTTTCATTTGCTCGTTCAGATAATATTCGCGCTGAGATTTTTCCATTTGCTTTTTGACGCGCTTTCTGATTTTGCGCTCCACCTGCATCACATCCAATTCTTTTTCCATAATGGCAAACAGTTCTTCCATACGCTTGACCAAACTGGTGGATTCCAACAGCTTTTGCTTTTCTTCAATTTTAATGGCCAAGTGTGCCGCAATCACATTGGTCAAGCGCTCAGGCTCCTTAATGTTAGAGATGGCAACCAAGGCCTCAGGCCCGATGTAATTGGACAGCTGCACATACATTTCAAATTGCTCAGAAACAGAACGCGTCAATGCTTCTACTTTAGCGGGATCTGATTCCTTATCGGGAAAACTTTCAGCATGGGCTTCAAAAAAAGGCTCACTTTGTGTCCAATCCAAAACTTTCGCACGTTCGACGCCCTCTGCCAAAATTTTGACGGTGCCATCGGGCAGCTTCAAGGTCTGTAAAATGTTCGCCAAGGTTCCCACTTTATACAAATCGCCCGTATAGGGGGTGTCTGTTTCAGCATCTGTTTGGGCAATCAACAGAATTTGTTTGTGGGTTTGTAAGGCATTTTCCAAGGCGGCAATGGATTTATCCCGCCCAATGAATAAAGGGACAACGACCCCGGGAAATACAATCATATCCCGCATTGGTAAAACAGGGTACACACCATCATTTGTTTTATTTTCACTCATAGGAACTCCTTTTTATTACACAATATATATGTATGTTTCATTAAAAAGTCAAGGAAGGAAAAGAATCAAGTTTTTTTAAAATTTTTTCTTGACAGAGAAAATTTTTTCGTCTAGAAATGAAATCAGGAATTAAAAAAAGGGATAAAAATGTGTGATAAAAAAGGAACTTTTAAAATGCTTAAAACGCTCAGAAGCCTGATTTTGTACACACACACACACACACACACACACACACACACACATGTAAGTGTTGCTAAGCCGATTTTGCGCGCTCCGCGCAAAATCAAAATTTTTGAATCTGGTCGCACTTTAACGGAAACGTTGACGGTTTTGGCCATCATGGGGATATTAAGTCTGTGGTTGCGATAGCCGGCTTTCAAAGCCTGATGAACAAACATCGCGCAAACGCAATCGTTAACGATGCCAAGGTTGCCTACATTGAATCCAGTGCGCGCCCATCGGTTGCGGATTCAGATTGGCAGGGGGTAACCTATGCATCGGAATCGCACAAGGCAATTCAAATAATGCGTGATAAAAAGGGCAAAGATTACGTGAAAGGTTTTGGGGATAGAACAAAAAGTGTGCCAAAATATCTTGGCAATGGCGACAGAAAATGTGCTGGCGCTTTTACAGGAAGATTACACCGAAATGACTAGCTGCGGCGGAAATGATAACATTGTTTTTGCCTGGAACGGTGTTGGGGTTCCGGCCGAATGTAATACAAGCGCAGAGTGTGATGTGGGGGAATATGCGCCGGGGGAAGAATCCTCAGGTTTTCCGGGTTTTTGTAATGCAGAAGGGCATTGTCAAGCATGTAATCCGGATTATGAAATATTGAACGAAGACAGGACAGGGTGCGTATGCAACCCCAACAAAGCCTTGATTTGTCGGGATGAAGAAGAAAATGAATGGTGCTGTGGCGAAGGCCTCATTTGCGGGGAAGATGCCAATACCTGTGTTGACGGGGGTGGTATTTGCAGCTATCGTTTTTATGGGCCCTCTGACCCGGATACAACGTATATGACCGAATGCAGTTATTCCATTTCCGGTATTGCGAATATAGACAGTTATACATCTGATTGTTATTATACGATTGGGGCAACACCTGCTTTAACGGAAAAAGAGATTGGGGAAGAAAAAAAGAATCTGGCTGAACCAGTGATGACTTCTAACGGTACACGAGGTGGCTGTCCTGCGAATAAATATTGTGCGTTGCTGTGGACGGATAAGGCTGATGGTTCCGAGGACGGAAATTGGGCCTCAATCCCTGCTAATGTATCGGCAAATTATGTGGGCAGGATTTACGGTAAATGCCAAACGATGTCCGGTTATGACCAAACACCCAAGGCGAATTATTCGGAAGGTTCGGGTTTGGTGTATGCTTCGGGCGGCGTGCGTGGCGGTTGTCCGGAAAACAAGTATTGCGCATTGCTTTGGTCCCAAGAAACATGGACAGGGGCGGAACCGAAATTACGCGCTGAAGCGACGGGATTTTTGTATGGCAAATGCCTGACATTGTCCAGCTATGACCAAACACCGATTGTGGATACATCTGTCAGCACCTCATCCCAATATCGTGTATTGCAAGGTTGTCCGGTGAATCAGTATTGCTATTTGAAATGGCAGGAAGATTCTTGCACGGACCATGGTGCTTCTGATACGGGAATATTTGCGGGGGCTTGTATTGGCATGGGAACGAATAATCCTTCCTGCCCGTATAATGCGGAATAACATTTAACAAAAGGAGAAGAAAATGGAAAAGAAACAAAAGAACACTATCAGCTTGACGGTTTTAACCTTAATGCTTGGTTTGACCTTATCTGCGCCGGCTTTGGCCGATTCTTGCGCCGGTGGGGCAGGGCAAACGGTGACCGGCGTGGATGGAAAAATCTATTGTCGCTCTAATACCTTAATGAATTGGTGGAGCGCTTTTGCTTGGTGTGAAGCGGCCGGAAAGACCTTGGTCAGTTTGGAAGATTGCAACGGTCAAAATGGGGATGTTTCCGGGACAGCACAGTGCCCGAACTTTGCGGGAGTTGGCACTGGTGGTTGGTATTGGACGTCCTCTGTCCCTGACGTCAGCCGCGCCTATTACGTGAATTTGTCTTCTGGGGTTGTCGACGCCAACGCCGGCCGTAACGTCCACCACGTCTACGCGTTGTGTAAATAATATCCTTGAGCTTTTAAAAAATGGCTTTAACCCTTTATCCTTTCGGGGCGGCATTTAAAAGCCGTCCCCGAGGAATGAAAGCCGATTGGAAATGTCATCTCACCTCTTTGTCATCCTTGGACGAGCGTTAGCGAGATCCGAGGATCCAGCAACAATATATTCCTAATAATAAAGACTTAAAATCCACATTCCTTACCCCGGTTGAATCTGGGGTTTATTTTTTACTTGACTTTTATCATAAAATGGTCTATTTATGCGCCGAAGACCCTTAACAAAGGAGGCGTATATGACTATAGAATTACCCAAAGGCTATAAACCCTCAGAGGATGAGGAATACATGTGCCCTCGTCAGCTGGAATATTTTCGCATCAAATTGGAAAATTGGCGCAGTGAACTGTTTCGTGAATCGGCCAGACTGTTGATGGAACTCAAAGAAACAGACCTGAACGAACCCGATTTAAATGATCGCGCCAGCAACGAAATGGACCAAGTGATGGACATGCATTCTCGTGATCGGATTCGTATGCAAATTGAAAAAATTGATGCCGCTTTGGAACGTATCAAAAAAGGGACCTATGGCTATTGCTTGGTATCAGGAGAACCCATTGGCCTTCTTCGCTTGAATGCGCGCCCTGTGGCAACTTTATGCATAGAAGAACAAGAAAAACGCGAACGCCGTGAAAGAAACTATGTCAAACGGGAAGACTAAGTGTCCGATTTGTGGGGCGCCTGCGGATCCGAAATATCAGCCCTTTTGTTCAAAGCATTGTGCCGATGTGGATTTGGGGCGTTGGTTAAAGGGTGTTTATGTGGTACATACGAATGAAACGCCCGAAACGGATGAGCTCCCCAAAACGTCTGATGAAGAATAAAATACTTGCTTTTTTCGTCAAAAAAGACTAAAAGGGCAAAAAACGAAAGGAACTAAAATTTGAAAATTACCTTAATGATGAGCGTTGATTGCGAAGAATTTAGATAATTTAAATTTTAATGCCTGAGGGATAACAAAAATAGAACGAACAAACTGAAAACGAAAGGAACAAAATGTTGATTACACCTGCTTTTGCTGATACAGCTGCCGCCGCCCCTCAAGGAAGTCTGATGAGTATGCTGCTTCAGTTTATTTTAGTTATCGGAATTTTGTATTTTTTACTGATTCGTCCGCAACAAAAGCGTCTGAAAAAACACGAACAAGAATTGGATTCTATCAAAGCGGGGACTCGTATTGTCGTGGGGGGATTGGTTGGTACGGTTAAAAAGGCTGAGCCCATGGAACTTCAGGTTGAAATTGCCCCTGATACGGTGGTGACGATTTTACGTCCCTATGTTTCACAGGTTTTATATGATGAAAAAGAAGTAAAAAAAGGAAAATAAAATGTTATTTGGATATTCAAAAATAAAAGTCGGAATTATTGCGGGGATTATGGCACTGGGGGTGGTTTTATCTGCACCCAATTTTATGCCGGAGTCCATGTATAAAGGGTTGCCGCAAAAGGTACGTGAATGGTATCATCCCGTCACATTGGGCTTGGATTTACAAGGGGGTTCATACCTTGTTATGCAGGTCAATACCAATGAATTGGTGGCTGAAAAGTTGGGCTCGTTGGCTGATTTAGTGCGTACCTCACTGCGTGAAGAAAAGATTCGTTTTGCAGGGCTGAAAGTTGAAAACGACGCTTTGCAAGTTAAAATCTTAAAATCCGAAGAACTTTCCCGTGCTCGTGAGCTGATTCGCAAACAAGATTCCGTTCCTTTGGATATAACGGCGAACGGCGATACTTTGCGTGTGGCTTATACCGAAGATGCCTTGAATACCATGAAGTCTCAAGCGGTGGATCAATCTTTGGAAATTGTGCGCAAACGTATTGACGAAATGGGTACAAAAGAACCCCAAATTTTGCGTCAAGGTGTGGATCGCATAGTGATTCAACTGCCCGGTGTGCAGGACCCCAGCGAAATCAAAGCGATGATGGGTAAAACCGCTAAAATGACTTTCCATTTGGTGGATGAAGAAACGTCAGTTCAATCGGCGCGTGCCGGGAATATTCCTGCTGATTCCATGTTGGTTATGGGGGATGAAACGGGATATATTGTCTTGAAACGTTCTGTGGTTGTGGGCGGTGAAAGTTTGGATTCCGCCAAAGGCACCTATGATGAACAGGGGCGTCCCGCGGTCAGTTTCAGCTTCAAATCCATGGGCGCCAAAAAATTTGCCCGTGCAACTCGTGAAAATGTGGGCCGTCGTTTAGCAATCCTTTTGGATGGCGAAGTTATCAGTGCCCCGACCATCAATACACCTATTACAGGCGGGCAGGGGATTATTACCGGCAACTTTACGGTGCAAGCCACCAATGATTTGGCACTTCTGTTGCGTTCCGGTGCACTTCCTGCGCCCTTGACCGTGGTTGAAGAACGCGTGGTTGGCCCCGGCCTTGGTGAAGATTCTATCCGTTCCGGGACAATTGCCTGCGTCATTGGACTTGCAATTGTTTTGGCCTTTATGGTTATTGTCTATGGACAATTTGGTGTGATTGCCGATTTGGCCTTGATTACCAACGGATTCTTATTACTGGCTCTGCTCAGCTTATTTGGGGCAACATTGACTCTTCCCGGCTTGGCAGGAATTGCCTTGACAGTGGGGATGGCTGTGGACTCTAACGTGATTATCTTTGAACGTATGAAAGAGGAAATGATGCGTGGTGTTACGGTGCCTGCTGAAGTCCTAACCCGTGGGTTCCAAGGCTCATTCAGTGCCATTTTGGATGGTCAGTTGACGACACTCTTTGCCGCGCTGTTCCTGTTCTGGTTGGGCTCAGGTCCTGTACGTGGCTTTGGTGTCACATTGGGACTCGGTTTGGCAACAACTTTGTTCTCGGCCATTTTTGTGTCCAAGGTTTTAATAATTGCTTGGGTGAACTTAAAACACCCTAAAAAGATTGATTTATAGGAAGGAAAATAAAATGAAGAAATTGTTTAAGAAACGCGAATATCACTTTGATTTTATGAAACAAGCCAAATGGGGCTACTTGCTTTCAGCGGTTATGTTGGTGGCTTCGGTTATTTCGTTTATGACGCAAGGGCTCAACTATGGCATTGACTTTGAAGGAGGCGTTCAAATTGAGGCTTCTTCAACCGAGGCTATTAAAATGGATGAGGTGCGTAAAAATTTGGGCTTTTTAAAAGGACTTACCATTCAATCGGTTGGGACAGAGGGTAAATCCATCCTGATTTTGGCGCAACCCGATGAAGCCTTAAATTCCAATCAGTTACTGGAAAAAATCAAGTCCACATTGGGGCCTACTTATTCTTATCAAAAGGTGGAAATTATTGGCCCCACTATCGGGAATGAACTGAAAAACA
This sequence comes from Alphaproteobacteria bacterium UBA3637, assembly GCA_002373615.1. Lineage (GTDB taxonomy): Bacteria > Pseudomonadota > Alphaproteobacteria > CAAHEQ01 > UBA3637 > UBA3637. Next base: position 8,522 of record DFKU01000008.1, read on the forward strand.
AAAGTTTGTTGGCTTCCATTTTGGCTCTGCTTGCCATTACCATCTATATTTGGTTTCGCTTTGAATGGCCGTTTGCGGTGGGGTGCTTGCTGGCTTTGGCGCATGATATGATTGTTGTGGTGGGCGTTTTCAGTATTTTCCAAATTGAATTTAATATGGTCGTGGTGGCAGGACTTTTGTCCTTTGCAGGCTACGATTGTAACGATTCCATTGTCACCTATGACCGTATCCGTGAATACTTGAAAAAGTATCGTAAAATGCCGGTCTTGGAGCTCCTCAATAAAGGCATCAACGAAACACTTTCCCGTACAATTTTAACCAGCTTGACCACCCTGTTTGTGGTTTTGGTCTTGTTGTTCTTTGGCGGTGAAACATTGTTCGGATTTGCTCTGGCGATGACTTTGGGAACGGTACTGGGGACATATTCTTCCATTTATTTGGCTGTTCCGGTTTTGCAATACTTTGACATCAAAAAATTGGGGGATAAGGCTTCCGCCGAACCTGATTTTAATAAAGTTTAAAATTTTCATTTTTGCTTCCAAAATGCGCTGATTTTAAGATCAGCGTATTTTTTTGTCTAATTTATGAAAAAAGACTTGTTTTTTAAAAATCCTTATGTTAGCATACCTCTATAAGTATTTTACTAAGGGGGAATTTTATGCGCTTTATTAAAATTTTTACATTTTTGTTTTTGTTGATTTTATGTTCTTTAAAGGCCATGGCCTTAACAAATCAACAACGTGCATATTTGATAAACGAAAAAGGGTATTCTGCCCAGGAAGTTGCAAACTATGAAGGGAGTGTGCAACAACGCCAAGAAGATAGGAAAGCTGGTAGAACACCCTCTTCATTGACGGATGCGGATAGAAAAATTTTGAATGACGCAAATGTTCCTGAAGCAATAACTTATGGGAATGAAAATCCTGGTATGCTGGATAGATTTGGCGCCTGGTTTGCTGAATCGACAGGCATGGCCGACAAAGATATAACGGGTACAATAGATGCCTTAAACACAGCAGGAAAAGTAGCAGGTTATACGGGCTCAACAGCATTAGCACTAAGTACAGGAGGTCTTCCTTCTGCAATACTGAGTAAGTATCTAGGGGACAAGTTTGTCAATGGGTTTTCTGCTGATAATGAAAGTGGAAGTTTTAATGAAATTCTTACTCTCTTTGCCAAGAATGATGGATGCTGGTTTTGTCCTGTCTTTACAACCCTTTTTAATACGATTAATACCATTTCAACGACAATTTCGGACAATTTACGGGATGACTTTATTAAGTTATTAGGACTTGGAATCTTATTTTATATTTTATTTAAGGTGTTAAAAGCCGTTATATCTTTTGGAGAAATTAATCCGGCCGAATTTTTTAAAGATTTATTCATACCTATGTTGAAAGCAATGCTGGCTGTTCTTATTTTATCTAATTTGGGTGCTTTATATCATTATGCAGTTAATCCCTTGACTGAATTATCCATTGGTTTTGCAACAAATATTAAAGAGGTGGGGGAAAATAGTATCTTAAAATCAGCTCAGCAAATAGCTACCACTCCTTCTGGGACGACAATCCAGCAAAACCTTTGTTCAATCTCTCCTTCAGCTTTAACTTCGACCACTAAACCTATTTTTGAAAAATCTGTTGATGATGCATTTCAATGTTTTGTAAAAACGATATCTTCTGATCTGATTCTTTATATGACAATAGCCGCAACATTTATCACTGATTCATGGGATCTGGGGCGGTCGATTCTCCCACATATAGGAATGTTATTTGTAGGCATTTGTTTATTTGTTCCCTTATTTATGATTTTTATTGGATTGCCATTTAAATTGTTGGATTCAATGTTTCGTTTAATGTTTGTATCGGCCTTAATGCCCTTGTGGATTATTTTGTGGGTTTTACCACCGACACAGGAATATTCCAAAAAAGCTTTCAATATGTTTTTGAATGTATTGGTGACTTTTGTGGGTTTATCTGTTATCATGCTGATGGTTTTGATTTTATTGGGAAGTTGGACCTCTGGGATAGAAAATTTCGATTCTTTTATGCGGGAACTTTATTTAGGTCAAACGGGAGAAGCCTTTGAAATGATGAATTTTTCTACAGGCGCTTTCTTTATTGCCTTAGCAATGACATTCATGGCTTTATCATTGGTTGGTAAAACAGAAGAATTTGTCAGTAATTTTGTTGGTGGTGCACCCGGAGGAGGAATGGGGGGCAGCTTGGAAAAATTGGGTATGGCAGGTGTTGGCTTGGTTGGCAGTAAAGTTGCCAAGCCTTTGGCAACAAAAGCTGCTAAAAATGTGGGCAAAGGTGTCGGAAAAGTGGCTGATGGTGCTGTGTCCATGGTGAAAAACAGTCCCAGATCTTTGGGATTCGCTGCTGGACGAATTGCTTCTGGAAGACCCATTCGGGCCTCGGATTTTTCAGGTTTAAATCCACATTTAATCAAAAAAACTAAAGATGCTTATCGTTCGGGTTATCAAGAAGGTTTTGGTCAACCTGCGACAGGGGGAAACACATCTTCATCAAGCGGAAGTGGGAATTCATCTTCTAATAATTCTCAAGGTTCGTCCACCTCAGGTAATGGTGCAGATGAAGCAGCTAAAAGGGCAGCTGAAGCAGCCAAACGAGCAGCTGAGGAAGCAAAAAGATCTGCAAACAGCTCTGAAAAATCTTCAAAAGAAGCCAAAAAAGCAACAGAAGAAGCCAAAAAAACAATAGAGGAAGCCAAAAACGCTTTAGACTCTTTAGTGAAAGGGGATTCAAAATCTTTTGAAAATTTATTGAAAGATCCTGCCAATATAGCCTCTATTCTTTCTGCCATTAGTGGTGGGGGAATTTCCCCTGCGTTGGCAACAACAGGGGTAAAAGTTGTTTCTTCTGTGTTAAATGAACAGTTCACAAGTGATAAAACAAAAGAATCAACAACTTTACGTACGATGAATGCTTTGGGACAAACAGTTCAAGAAAATGTTGAAAGTATCATTCGTGATAAAACGGGTAATATCCTTTCAACGATTTCTAAATATGAACTGATAAATCCAGAAACAAAGGCGGCTTCAGCAATGGAAATTGAACGAGATTTATCAGGTAAGATCGTCAGCTTTATGAAAGAGGTCAAGGAAGAAAATGGTCAGCTGATCGAAAAAATTAAAACGGATCTACTTACAGGAAAGACAACAAATTTATTAAATAATCCATAATGAAAAAGTGTATTAAATTTTTGGGCTTCTTTTTTATTTTCTTATTCCTGGCAGGATGTGAAGGAATTGTGGCAGATAACCCGGAATTATTTAATGCAAGTCGTGACAATTGTTGGCCGTGCCAAATGTATATGCAAGCTTTTCGGGCTATTGATACTGTATTGGATGGTTCATTAGAAATCGTTGCTTCCAATTCTTTGATCGTTTTAGAAATGGGGCTTCTTTTTTGGCTTTTATTTAAAGCGCTATCTTTGTTAATCAGCTTTTCTGAACCAAATATAAAAAAAGAATTGGCGACTTTTGCTACAATTATGTTTAAAGCCTGTCTTGTTGCTTTGTTTTTGAATAACCCGACATATCTGTATGATTTTTTTGGAAAAGTCATTATTCAACCTTTTGGAGAAGGATTTTTATCACTTTCTAAAACAGTTCTAGAAACACCAACAGATATGGGGATTTCTGTAACTTCTTTTGATATAACCGGTTACTTAGATAATCTGTTGGATAACGTTCGTGAATTTTTTGGCAAAACTAACCCTTCTTCCATCAATTCAACCAGCAGAATGTTCGGAGGTCTGGCTGTTGCTGTTTATGAAATCGTTTTCAGAATTTATGCCGCATTATGGAAATGTGTTGGTTTGGGATTTCAATTGTGGAATTTAAAAGGGTTTAGTGCTGCGATTGCTGGAATTATTTTAGTCACCGGTATGTTTTGGCTGGTAGTGATGATGCCTTTATCATTTGTCGATGCGTTTGTTCGAATTGGTTTGATGCTGATACTGCTTCCTTTGTTAATGGTTGGTTGGGTTTTTTCTTACCCAAAAAATATTGTTAAAAAATTATTCCATAACCTGTTGGCCGGCTTTTTTGATATTTTGTTTACCTGTATCTACATCAGTTTCCTAATCAGTATGTTTCGGGTTTATGAATCTATTGAAATACCCGATATGACTTCTTCTTCGGCGCAAACAACAGAACGGGGGATGAGAACAATTGCAGACAATTTTGGAACAGAGTTTTTAATTCTGACAATGTTGGCATGGGTAATGGTAAAGTTATCCAGTAAAATTCAAGATTTTTCGAAATACTTTTTTGATAGCGCAGGGAAATCTGGTATGATCGATATGGTTAATAGGCTAAAGAATGTTGCAATGAAGGGCGTTCGTGTGGGAGCCACAGTTTTATCCGGACCATTGGGGTGGGCGACGGCAGCGGGGGGCGCTGCCATTGATGCCACAAAAAAAGCCGCTGGTGGTGAAAAGGAAGAAGCTGATCCTGATCAAAATAATTCAGAAAATCAAGAAGGGGAGGGTAAAAAACAAGACAATTCTCAAAAGGCATCTTCCAGCCGTTCGGCACCTTCTGAAAAAAAGGAGAATAAATAATGCGTCTTTTTTATCATCTAATTCAAATTCTTGTCATGGGGCTTATTTTATTAGGTATGTTAAAATTGCCGTTATATACCATACCTTATCTTCAAGGAATTTTGGTATGTTTAATCATCGGATTGATGATTTTTTGGTTTGGATTGTTGTATTATCGTACACCCAAAAATAAAAGGAAATTTTGGATATTATTTTTATTGCTCAGCTTTTCTTTTTCTGTACAAGCACAATTTTGTTCTCAAGCAGAAAGATACGATCAACAGACCTTCACGGCTATGAAAAATAATTGGCAAGGCGATGAACCATGCTCGGAGGGAGAATGGAGAACAGCGCGCGAAACATTGAATAAACTGCAACTCTCTCCTTCTCGTTTTGTGCCTTCCGATAAACTCAGCTTAAAGCAATTGGAATCTTATCGCTCTTTTAGAAGTGATTCTCATTGGGGAAAATGGGTTTCAGAAAAATTTTCTGCTTTGGGAACCACTTCAGCAGAAGAATTGGCTTGTGCAGCTCAATTGGTCAGCTTATGTTCAGCCTATGAAGAACGCCATCCTGGGACCAGACGTCGCTTTACTCCAACAGGAACTATAAATGTCACTGGCTCCGGGGCAAAAACTGTAGGACTCATTTTGTCTGAGGATGCCCAACAATATGGGTGTTGGCCGTGCAGAATGGCACGTATTGTTATGGAAACTGTTCAAGAAATGAGTTCCAGATTAGAAGACGCAATGCGGCAATCAGGTTTAGATATTTTAAAAATATTTATGCTGTTGTGGATACTTTATACGACATTTCTTGCGGTTGTTTTTCCCAGTAAAGGGGCCAGCTTCATCAAAGATCTTATGGTGCGCCTTCTGTGCGTCCTAATTGCTGCAATTATTTTATCATCTGGAAACACATTGCAAAGCCTCTATAAAAATTTCTTAACCCCTATTGTTAATTTGGGATTGGGAATCAGTCAGGAAATTTCAAATGTAACCAACGAATCCAGTTTTACTTTTTCCAATTCTGTGAACCCTGCACCTGTTTCTTCCGATGATTATTGCAGTGCTGTAGCTAATACATCTAATGGAACTGGGGCAGATCTGTATGCGCGCTTTTTCCCATCTTTGGGAAATTATAATTGGGGAAGTTCCGATAATGCTTTTTTATCCCGTGAATTGCAACTCAATCTATTGTGTATGACGCAGAAAGTGTATCGACAGGCTTCTCCAATGACAGCTGTAGGGCAATCATTGATGAGTTTTGCAAAAGCCAATGAAAAGAAGCCTTGTATCCTTTTCCTTTGTATTCCTCTTTCTATTCCAAATCCTCTTGCTATGTGGATAGTGGGTTTTACCATAACAATTTTATTTACGATTTTTAGTTTTTTGGTTGCTTTTAAAATTATTGATATTTTTTTGAGACTGGGATTTGTTTTGGTCTTGATGCCATTATTTGTGGCTTCTTGGGCGTTTCCTTTGACCAGAAATTTTACCAAACAAGGTTTCATGTTTTTAATGGGTATTGTCAGTGAGTTTTTGGGACTGGCGTTGTCTTTGACCTTTATTATGCTGATTTTTGAAACAGGAATAGAAGGGGAAAAGGCAGATTTAATTGCGGCGATTAATGCCCCATATTCAAAAGAATATGGCGAAAATTTATATAATGTCATTATTTCCAATGGTGGGTGGTATTTCTTCTTTATGCTAATTGCTGTTTTCATTATGGGAATTCAAATTATTTCCGTGTGTACGAAGGTGGTAAATTCTTTCTTTGGAACCAGTGCAATTGGTGGGGATATGACTGGTGGAGTTGCTGTGGGAATGGTAAAAATGAGCGGTAATTTAAGTAGAAAAACATGGAATGTCAGCAGTAAAGCTGCAAAAAATGCAAATTCCTATCATACCCCCAGTGATAAAAGTAAGTCTTTTGTGTTAGGGCGCGCGGTTGGACGGATGCGTTCGGGGCAAAATCCATTGAAAGATATTCCAAATCCATTCAGGAAAGAGGCAGATACCACTGTTTCTTCTGCCCCTAAACGTTATTTTGGTGAAAAAGCAGGGGAAGGTGTTGATAAAACGTCTCAAAGAATTGCCAGAGGACTTGATAGGATTGGTGTGACTGCGGGGCAAGCTTTACAAAAAACAGGGATAGGGGCAATTGTGGGAGTCCCTTTAACCTTGCTTACTAAGACTCTGACAACAGGAGTTCGAACAGTGGGGAAAATCAGCTCTGGATTTGTAAAAGCACCAGGGGCAATTGTTCATGGTGTCAAAAAGACACCTCAAGCTCTAAAAAATGTTGGACAAGCAATTAAAAAAGCACCAAAGGCTATCTGGAATAAAACAACAGAGCCCATTAAAAAAGGATTTAAGGATGGTAAAAAATAATTTTTGTTTTTTTTATTTTCCCTATTTCATAAAATGAAAAATTGGTGTATAGTAAGAAAAAAGGAGGAATAAAATGGAAGAAATTGTTTTCCCAAACCAATTAAGAATGATGCGCCGTGTTCGGGGCAAAAGGATGATAGAAATTGCTGACTTGTTAGGGCTAACTATTTCGGCGATGAGTAAGATTGAAAAGGGGTATCGCAGATTGAACGAAGACCAAATCCAAAAAATAGCCGAATTTTTGGATTGTCCCCCAGAAGCTTTATTTGTATCAAATATTTCTTCTCAGCCAGAGGTTTTAAAGGCTTGGCAAGATGAACAAGATCGTCGCCATCAAATGAATATAGGGGGCGGATTGAAGGTTTTAGGGGCAGGACTCCGTTACATTCGTGGTCAAAAGAAAATGACCTTAAATGGGGTTGCAAAGCTTGCAAAATTGACACTTTCGGTGTACCACCGGATTGAAATGGGACAACGTGAAGTGGATGAAAAAACATTTGCCAATATTGCCAGAGCTTTGGGAATGAATGAAGAAGAATTGCAGTTAAAAATTTATGAATTGGATTCTTCCGGAGCTTTGGATGAATTAAAGCACAACTCAGGAAAAACAGGCGTTGATTTATTCAAAGGGGGCTATAATGATTTACCGATGAGTCGCCTAATGATGCGGGCTGGCAGCTCCAAAGAAGTGACACTTCCGATTACAGGAACAGTTGATGCTTTGGGGGATATAACAATGAATCCTGAGGCGCCGGTAGGGGCGGTTTTATGCCCATCAACTTTAGCCGATGAAGTTGGGTTGTATGCGGTGCGTTTAACAAAAGAATTTGCATATTTTCCGGAAGGGACCGTTTTGGTTGTGGCACCAACAATGCCCCTAAGAATTGGCGATTGGGCGGTTTTGGCCAATGATAATAAAAAACAACTGGTTCGTGTCCGTGGGATTTCAGATGATAAAACGGCTCAAATTTATTCTTTAATTGACGATGCTTTGGATAAAGAAATTTCTTTTGAAAAATTAGAGCGCATTGTTTGGATTGTTTTATTGTAAAGGATAAAATATGCCAACAGAAAATCAATCTATATTGCAGCATTTTAAAGCAAAAAAATCAGAAAAGAATAGTTTTGCTCAACAAGAAGCACGTCGTTTGGTAAATCTTTACCGTTCTTTGTCTTGTTTTGGAGATGATTTTTTAAACGAATACAATCAGATGTTGCTTGATGTTAAACCAAATGTTAGGCGATTACTCGGTACTTTTGTGGGTGGGGAGGAAGTGGAAGATTACTTAGAGTTCCTACATGAAAATGCTCACCTGACAAAAGAAGAAGTGAAACAAAATACAGAAAATATAACACAAACAAAAGGATATCTTCCGACCCCGGATATGGACGTTGCTTTAACTCAAACAGGGGATACAATCACCATATCCAGAGAAGAATGGCAAAAAATGAAGGAACGGGCAGAATTTTTAGAAAAGAAATTAAGGACTCTTACAGATGCTTCTAAAACTCTAAAAACAGCAGTCTCTGATTTTGAAAATTATTCAGAAATTATAGAAGAAGGACAGAATAATGGATGAAGGAAAAATTATTCAAGCTCTTGAAGCCTATCAAGGGACGGAAGAATCGTTAAAAGAAACTGTTTCTGTTTTATCTTCAGAACTGGGAGAAGATTGGACTCAAACTGTTTTTGAAAAATTGGGGGGACTTTCACTTGAATTAAAGGATAAGTTAAATCATGTTTTCAATTACTATGCAGCTTTAACGGCTTGGCAAGAAACGTCTGGTTACTTGGAACAAACAGAACCATTTACTGAAGAAATTCAAGAAAGATTGCCCGTTTTAAAACATTGGTTGGATTTTTTTGGTGACCCCGGGATTGATTTATATAATCAATTGGAACAAAAGGTCAATTCTTCTGCCTCTTTGGTTTCAACAGATGAAGTTCCTGCAGATGAATCACAAAAGACAGAAAAAAATGAAGAAGAAGTAAAAACGTCTAAAGAACAACAAACAGAACATATTCAAGAAAAAGTAATGTCAGAAGAAAATTCAAAAATTGATATGAATTCCCCTGAAGTTTTTACTGTTCAAAAAGCCAAAAAGGAAATAGAACTTTTGGATGGTGTTCAATCTTGGCTTTCTGCCCGATGCTTGCAATTAAATAATATGGAAGTTTTTGCTTATCCTTACTATGGTTTTGCAGTTGATTTAATGCGTCAGACGGTCAAAGATATTCAAGCTGCTTTGGATTTGAAAGATAAAACTTTTTTATCAGATTTATATGAGGGAGGGGAAGAAGCGCTTTCGCGTAAAAAACAAGCCGTGGAAGCTGATATAGAAACTGCTGTCCAAAATTGTGAATCGGCAACAACAGCCCTGATTGATGAAAATATTAATATGGATGATGTGCGAAAAACTTTGGGAAACCTGGATGAAAGTACTGAACCAGAATATTTGGGACCTGCGCCAGATGGTTTTGAATTGATTCAAGATTCCGATGCCCCTTTGGATGAAGAAGTTGTTAAAGAACAATATAAAAAATTAGAAGAAGAAGTTTTGGCGGAAACAACACCAGAAAAAAAGACTTCACAAAAGTCAGAAAATAGTGTACAAAGAAAATTAAGTTTTTCTTTAAAACCAAAAAAATAAGGGGGCAAAAGGATGAATTGGATGAAAAAGTGCTTGTTTTGTGGGGTGTTGATTTACCCGGTTCTTGCGTTTGCTTTGATGGAAAATCCGAAATCTTTGGCACATTTGGACTTGGAGTTGCCTTTCAGGTGTACCTCTGCAACTTCAGATGAAGGAGAGGGGATTGCCTCAGCGGTTGCGCTGTCTAATTTGGATTTTACAGTTCGTTTGCCCGCTCAAACAGGTTTATTGCCACGCTTTCGCGTAAATGGTTTTTCTTTTTCTAACAAGACTGTTGATGTGGCTGTGGCTGATTTATTGAAAGAAGCAGATATAAAAGTGGTGGCCGATGAAGGAAAGTATACAACACTTTCTGCAAAAGATTTAAAAGGAGAACTTTCTGCTGTTTTAGAAGAGTTGATGAAACAGGGAAATCTATTTTATACTTATCAAGCAGATTCTAAAACTTTATTTTTGAATCACAAAGCAAAAGCAATTGTTCAGGTTCCAAAAAATAAATTTGTGATGATGGCTGTTTTAGATGCCTTAAATGGGGGGCATTTTGACCCACTTGCAATCAATTGGGATAAATTTCAGATTGTACTCACTTTGACACGACCCGAATTAGAAAAAGTTCAAGAATTAATGGGATCAATGCTGAAGGAAAAGTATCTTTTGGGCGTTCAGGTGAAACTTTACGATATTTATTCCCAAAACTCTAAAGTCCATTGGCAAAATATATTAAATCGTTTTGGAACCAGAAAAATTTCTATTTTACAAAATGGCTTAGTGGGACAGGCTCTGACTTTGATATCACCAACAAATGAAGAAGACTTTTTAACAGCTATGCAAGGGGATTTTTCTTCCCAGTATGTGGCATCAGGAAAAGTGGTTGTTCCCAGTGGTTGGAGAACACGCTTTAATTTTAATCAGTGTGCCCCTCAGATGTCTTATCCGGATTTGTCTCTGTCTTTAAGAACTTCTATTAAAAAGAAAAACGAAGCTCAGACTGTTTTAACTTTGGATAGCTCTTCTGGTGAGATAGTTTCATTTGATATCATGAATAACTTGGATCAAAAAGTGATGATAGTGGGGGTACCCATTCCAAATCAAAAAAATAAAGAATTAATGATGTCGCTGCAATTTCAGTTTATACAATTAATAAGAAAAGGAGAACAGAAAAATGACTGAACCAATTTTTAAAGCCCCATTGCCACCTCAAGGAAATGGATTTACATCACCTCAACCTCAAGAACCAAAAAAAGAACAAGAGGAACAAAATCAAAATGTTCCACAGGATTTAAAGCAAAAAATACTGCCTTATTTATGGTATGTTTTGGGGGGATGCTTCTTTCTTGGATTAATTTTTGGGATCATGATGTCTGGCGGGGATTCTGCTCCTCCTGCTCAAGAATGCCCTTTAAAATATGTTAGGAATCCAGATATTCAGAAGGCATATCCTTTGTGTGGGCGAACATCAAATACAAATGAATGCGTCTTGTTTATCATGAATACCAGTCGCTATGATGCTTATGCCGAAGATTTCTTTCAACGGGCTGCTGATTTAACTGAACGTTCCAGAATCTTAATTTCAACGGACAATCCGACGTATTCTAAACTTAATATTCCACCAGGGTATTTTGCGCAAATTAAAATTCCATCGACGCGCTAAAAGAAAGCCAGTTTCGACTGGCTCTTTTAAATAATCCTTGAAGAATCAAAGGGAATATGCTATAATGACAAAAAAGAAAGGAATAAAAATGACCCCAGAAATTATTGATTTATTGTTTCCAAATCCGCTGCCAACCGTTGAAGAAATTGAGGCGAAGTATCCCGCACGCCAATTGCCTGAAGGGGCGGTTGTATCACGTTTAGCACCCAGCCCGACGGGATATTTACATATTGGAAACTTTTATCAAGGTTTTTTGGCAGAACGCCTTGCTCACCAAACAGGGGGTGTTTTCTTTATTCGTGTGGAAGATACCGATCAGAAGCGTCGTGTAGATGGGGCTGTTCAGGTTGTTTTGCGTGCTTTGGCGCATTATAACGTTTTGCCTGATGAAGGTCCACAATTGGATGGAACAGATAAAGGTGCTTATGGCCCTTATACACAATCTTTCCGTAAAGAAATTTATCAAGCCTACGCCAAGGAAGTTGTAAAACGCGGTCTTGCTTATCCTTGTTTTTGTTCAGCAGAAGAATTAGATCTAATGCGTAAAGTTCAAGAAAAACAAGGACTTAGAACGGGATATTATGGTAAATATGCAAAATGTCGTAACCTGACAGATGAAGAAATTTTGGCGAATTTGCGGGCAGGGAAACCTTGGATTTTGCGCTTTAAATCAGATGGTGATTATGATAAGCGCATTGTGTTCGAAGATTTGTTAAAGGGAAAACTCTCACTTCCCGAAAATAACATTGACCATGTGTTGATTAAGGGCGATGGCTTACCAACTTATCACTTTGCTCACGTGGTGGATGATCATTTAATGAAAACAACCCATGTGGTGCGTGGGGAAGATTGGGTGCCTTCTGTGCCGCTGCATTTACAACTGTTTGCCTTGATGGGATGGCAGCCACCCAAATATGCCCATCATGCTTTGCTTCAAAAACTGGATAACGGAAAACGTCGTAAAATTTCCAAGCGCTATGACCCTGAGGCGAACATTGAATACTTTGCTGAACATGGTTATCCGCAAGATGCAGTTTTGGAATATCTCTTGAACTTGATGAATGCAAGTTTTGAAGATTGGCGCAAGGCCAACCCCACCATTCCTGTTATGGATTTTCCACTCAATTTTAATAAAATTTCCAATACGGCGGGGGCACTCTTTGATTTTGTGAAATTGCACAGTATTTGTCGTGAAGTTGTGGCGCGTATGACGGCTGAAGAAGTTTATAATAAAACGCTTGCTTGGGCGGAAAAAGCTAATGAAAAATTGGCAACACTTATGAAAACCAACCGCGAAAAATGTATCGCCATTTTGAACATTGAACGGAATATTGGCAATAAGTCGCGTAAAGACCTCACCAAATGGGAAGATGTGGAAAACGAAATTTCTTATTTTTTTGAAAAGCCCTCTGTGGATGCTGAAAACTTGAAGCCCCTTTCTTTGGATGAAGTTCATCAAATGGCCGCTGAATACGCCAAGATGTATTCTGCCACGGATGACAAAGACACTTGGTTTGGAAAAATTAAACAGCTGGCAGTCAAATTTGGTTTTGCGGATAATATGAAGGAATATAAGGCAAATCCGTCTAATTATAAAGGCTCTGTGGCGGATGTTGCGCGCATTTTGCGTGTCCTTATCACCGGTCGCACACAATCCCCTGATTTATTTGCCATTATGCAGGTGATGGGCAAAGGCGAAGTTCAAAAGCGTTTGGAGGGCTAATGAATCAAATTGTGGATTTACAAATGCGCTTGATGGAACAGGAAAAGCAAATTGGGGAAATGAATGAGGAAATCATTCGCCTTAATAAACTTTTGGCGCAACTGGTGCGGGATTATAAAACCATGAAAGAAACAATGGACTTATCGCCCGTCAAGCCTCAATCCGAAGAAACCCCACCCCCACATTACTAACTTATTGTAAATTGGTGAATCAATTTTTCAATCAGTAAGGTTATATTTGTCACAAATATTTTGATAGCGATTGCCAACAGGATTACCCCAAAAAATTTCTGAATCATCATCAAGATATTTTTACTGATAGTTTTTTGGATTTTATTTGAAATCAGCAGAACAAAGTAAATAATGACAACGTTTAAAATAAGGGCGATTAAGATATTTATATCTGCATATTCTGCCCGAATAGAAAGCAGGGTAGTAAAAACGCCGGCTCCTGCCAAACTTGGGAATACGACTGGCATAAAAGTGGCGTCATTGTCATCGTCAGGTGTCTCTTGGAAAAAAGTTGTATTCAGAATCATTTCCAAGGCAATCAAGAAAATCACGATAGATCCTGCGACAGCGAAGGTTGAAATATCCAAACTGAACAACTTTAAAAAGGCTTCCCCGATATAAAAGAACCCCAGAAACATGATAAAACTTAAGATGGCTCCCCATTTTGGGCTGATTCGCTTCCCTTTGTTATTTAACTTGATAAATAAAGGAATATTCCCCAATACATCAATAATGGCGAATAAAACAACAAAGGCACTGGCGCATTCTGTTAAATTAAATTTCGTAAACATGTCGGATAATTTACCCGTTTTTTCCTTTTTTGTCAATAAAGAATTAAAAAAACTTCTTGACATATGTTTCAAAATATGAAAAAGTGGGGTTATGGAAAAAGAAAAAATGACAT
>DFKU01000008.1:22507-44002 GCA_002373615.1 Alphaproteobacteria bacterium UBA3637
ATTCAAATAAGTCTTTGAATAATAAAGACTTTTTATGCGTTGAAGGGGATATTGCTAAGAAAAATTTAATCCATAACTTAACTAAATTTTTAACACCCCACACGGATGGTTTTGCACCATCGGTGTTTTTTTATAATTGAAAGGAAAAATAAAATGGCATTAAAAGGAAAATCGAGAAGTATGTATTATTATAAAGATCCTGGTTCTGATATTTTGAGTGCTTCGTCTCAACCAATTAAAGGGTTGGTGGAAGGACGACAACAGTTAGTGGGATGTATACCAACTAAACGTTGGCTTGAGGATGAAAATGGAAAGCGGCAAGGAATTACTCAATCTTTTAAGGTTGCTTTTTTACCGGATAGTGTACCGCTTCCTGCTGCAGCAGAAATTGTAACAAAAATTAGTGGTGGAACAGTGTATAAATGGTTAGAGAAAACCACAAATTTCAAAGATGATGTAGAGAATGGTTTAGAGATTGATTATAATAATGAAGGAAAAGCAGTGAGAGTTGCGCCTTATAAAGATGGAGTATTGGATGGTTTGTTGTATCGTGTAGATGAGGATGGTCGTATAAAGTATTCACGATGGGAAAAAGGTGACAGGGTAGCGACCGACGATGAAATTCGTCGTGAGTGGGGTGAAACTGTTGAAGGGCTGAAGTACGAAAAAGAGATGGACAAGGCTGGGCGTTCTGCTACTTTGAAAAAAGTTCTAGAAGCTGCTTCAAAAGAGGATAAGAAAAAGGCTTTGCAGGAATTTCATTCAAAAGAAAGTCCTGTAGGTGTTAAACGCCGAACAGCTTTAAAATTTGATAGATAATAAAAAAAAGGTGCCATTGGCACCTTTTTTTACTTATACGATGCTCTTTTAATCCTATCGTTGATGGCTCTACCCAGACCTGTGTTCGGAATAGGGGCAATGGCGATTTTGGACTTTTTCGTTTGTTCTTCTGCCAAGTGCATCATCTGGAACAAATTGGCGGTCGCTTCCTGTAAATCGCCACTAACACTTAAATTCAAGTCGCACGCCATCTTTCCAAAGCCAATATAAAATTCATCGGGCAGGGGGTCCACTACATTAATTCTGGTTTCATACTTTGGCGCATAGTGGCGAAGCATTTGCCCCGGTGAACTGGGCTTATTGGGGTTCCCATCGGAAATCAGGACTTTTTCGTTCAAAAATTCTTCCAAAGTCTCCAAAGCAATGCCGCCTGCCCGCAATAAATAAATTTGCTTTTCACTGACATCAATGATGGTTGATTCCACGCCCACTTGGCACGCCCCTGCATCCAGTATCATGGGGAGAGCATCCCCTAAACTATTTTGCACATGCCGGGCGGTAGTGGGACTGATGGTCTGGGATTTGTTAGCAGAAGGGGCTACAATCGGTACACCTGCCGCCCGAATTAAATCCAAAGCCACCGGATGATTCGGCATACGGACGCTGATTTTGTTAAGTCCTGCACACGCCAAATCCAATGCAGGATTTTTATCTTTCCTCTTTAATATAAAGGTGAGTGGTCCCGGCCAAAACTTGTTCGCTAAAGCCAATACACGCTCATCCGTCACGGCATAGTCGCGCAAGAAATCAACCTCGGCAATATGCGAAATCAGCGGATTGAAAGTCGGACGATTTTTAATGGCATAGATTTTAGCAATGGCGGTTGGATTATAGGCACTGGCACCCAACCCATAGACTGTTTCCGTGGGGAAAGCCACTGTTTCGCCCGCCTGAATCAATTCGCCTGCTTTCAAGATATTTTCTTTTGATGCCTTAAAAATCATCTTTTCCCTTTATATGAAAAAGGAAGGCCCCCATTGGGTAGCCCCCCGAAATCCGTTTTTATTAGCCAACTTGTGTGGCAGTGGGTGCTTTTTCAGCATTGAATTTCACCCATTTTTCATCAGCTTCATCAGCTGTTTTAATGGCGCCTTGCGGGCATTCGGCAATGCACATACCGCAGTCGATGCACACATTGGGATCAACCACCATCTGAGTTTCGCCGTCTTTGATGGCTCCAACAGGACACACACTGGCGCAAGCACCACATTTAACACATGAATCATTAATTACTGAAGGCATTTTTTTCTCCTTTTTAAAATTAAAACACGGGATACAATTTTACACTTTTTTGAAAGAAAAGCAAGAAAAAAATAAAAAACTTGCAATTTTTTGTAAAAAGTATACCATAGAATCAGTTCAACTTAAAAGAAGGAGAAGAAATGAACTGTAAGAAGATTTTAACTTTGATAGCTGGTGGATTATTGTTGTCCGCCTGTGGAATAGGGGATACAAATACGACTTATGATCGTGCCCAAATTGGTCGTCAAGGGCGTACTGAAACAGGAAAAGTGATTTCCATGACCCAAATTGAAGTGGCTGGAACGAATGCCGGTGGTGGTTTAGTCGGTGCCGGTGTTGGTGGTGCCTTGGGTGGTGTTGGTGGCTCAGCCTTGGGTGGCGGTAAGGGGTCAACTTTAATGGCTATTGGTGGCGCTGCAATTGGTGCATTGGCTGGGGCTGCGGTGGGTTCTGCTGCTGAACAAGCTGCCACCAAGGATTTAGCCTATGAATTTTTGGTTAAAAAAGATACCTCAGGAAACGTAGTTTCTGTGGTTCAAACGAACGAATTGAATCTGCGTCCTGGCGACAATGTTATTTTGGTCACCATTGATGGTACAACCCGTATTCGTCAAAAGTATTAAGGAGGTCTTATGCGTAAACTTTTAATTTTAGCATTGATTGTTGGCTTTTTATCAGCTTGCTCTTTTAATGCCAAACAGCCAAAAGATGATACCTATTATAAACGGACTCAAGGGATATCTTGGCCAGAAGGTAAATAGTTTTAATCCAATAAAAAATTCAGCGGGGTTTTGAATCCCGCTGAAAATTTTTGAAAGTTTAAGAAACTTATTCAGCCTTTGTGGCTTCTTCAGCTTCTTCTTTCTTTGCCTTTTTGGCCTTTGCAGGTTTTTCCTCTGCGTCAGCTTTTTTGGTCTTTTTGGCTTTTTTGGCCAAAGCAGCACCCAAAATATCACCCAAAGAAGCACCGGCTGCGGTGGAACCGAATTCCGCCAGAGCTTGTTTTTCTTCGGCAATTTCACGGGCCTTGATGGACAAATTGACCTTGCCTGCCTTCAAATCCAAAGTGGTCACTTTTGCATCCACTTTTTCACCGATGGCAAAACGTTCAGGTTTTTGTTCAGAACGTTCTCTGGCCAAATCAGAACGACGGATAAAGCCTTTGATACCATCGACATCTACTTCAATACCATCTTCCAAGATAGCAGAAACAACGCCTGTCACGATGGCCCCTTTCTTCAAGGAACCGCTGGCTTCAGCCACAGGATCTTTTTCCAATTGCTTGATACCCAAGGCAATGCGTTCTTTTTCAACATCAATGTCCAAGATTTTGGCTTTGACGACTTGACCTTTTTTATAGTCTTTGATGGCCTCTTCACCCGGTTTATCCCATGATAAATCAGAGGTGTGAATCATACCATCCAGGTCATTGTTGAGTGAAATAAAGATACCGAATTCAATCATATTTTTGATTGGTCCTTCAACAATTTCACCCACTTTGTGTTCTTCAGCATACAATTTCCACGGATTTTCTTGTAATTCTTTCATCCCCAAAGAAATGCGGCGCTTGGATTCATCCACTTCGTGGACAACAGCTTCCACTTCTTGACCAATGGTAACGATCTTGCTGGGATGAGCGTTTTTCTTTGTCCAGCTCATTTCTGATACATGGACTAAACCTTCAACGCCATCTTCCAATTCAACAAAGGCACCGTAATCGGCAATATTGCTGATTTTACCTTTGACCTTTGTACCAACAGGGTAACGGTCATTAACCCCAACCCAAGGATCGGGTCCCATTTGTTTAATCCCTAAGGACACACGGCCATTTTCTGTTGAAAATTTAATAATTTGGACTTTGATTTTTTCACCAACTTTTAAGATATCAGCAGGATTTGCAATGCGCTTCCAAGAAATATCGGTCACGTGCAACAACCCATCAATGCCCCCCAGGTCAATAAAGGCACCGTAATCAGTAACGTTTTTAATGGTTCCTTCAACGATTTGACCTTCACTCATTCCTTTGATAATTTCTGAGAATTGAGCGGCGCGCTCTTCTTCCAAGATAGCGCGGCGAGATACAACAATGTTTCCACGCAATTTGTCCATTTTTAAAATGGCAAAGGGTTGCGTGATTCCCATTAAAGGAGTCACATCGCGGATAGGACGGATGTCAATTTGGCTCCCGGGTAAGAAGGCAGTTGCGCCCCCTAAATCCACAGTAAAGCCACCTTTGACACGACCAAAAATGGTCCCGTTTACGTGTTTACCTTCTTGCATGGCTTTTTCCAAATCGCCCCATGCTTCTTCGCGACGTGCCTTTTCACGTGATAAAACAGCACTTCCTTCGCGATTTTCATAGCGTTCAATGTAAACTTCAACTTCATCACCGACTTTGACACTTTGAGTTCCAAATTCGGTTAAAGGAATGCGCCCTTCGGATTTTAATCCGACATCCACAATTGCTTCATCCTTTGTTAAAGCAGTGATTGTTCCTTTGACGACTTGACCCTGCATTGGGCGAGCCGACATAAATTCATCTAATAAAGCACCAAAATCTTCGGTGTTCATATCTAATTTTTCTTTTGTCATTAAGATTTTTTCTTTTTTTTGTTGGCCAATGGGAGATTTCCCATGGACTTTTAAAGGTCGGTTTTCCCCACCCAAACGTTTGACCTATGACGAAAGGGGACTTCTTCCGAATGAAAAAGCGACCTTATTATACCTGAAAAAAAATAAAAATGCAAGTTTTTTTACTAAATCTTTTCTTTTTTTGTTGACAAATGTATCAAAATATGTAAAACACGGGAATATCAAAAACTTTAGAATAAAATGAAAGGAGTTTTTTATGAACGAAAAATGGGGTCAAAAACGTAAATGTCCAAAGTGTGAAGCTTTCTTTTATGATATGGGAAAAAAAGAATTTTCCTGTCCAAAATGCAAAGTTAAATATACTGAAGAATCTTTTTTAAAGGCAAAAGAAAAGCATCTAAGTAAGATTGTCAAGCGCGAAATGCCCAAAATTGATGATGAAGATTTAGATACAGAAACATTGTTAAAAATGACAGATTCTTTACCTGAAGAAGAGGGGGTGGACAATTCAGATAACTTGACAATTGAAGATGATGGGGAAGTAAGTTCTGCTGCAGATTTAGGCGAATTCTTGGATGATTATTCTGACGAAAAGGATATGTAATGTTTGAACGTCAGCTGCCACCTTTTACTTCTTTGGCAGGTTCTCTTTTGATTGCAATGCCTGATATTGGTGATAAACGTTTTCAAGGGGCGGTGATTTATATTGCTCAGCACACAGAAAACGAAGGGGCAAATGGTTTGATTATTAATAAGCCTATTCCTAAAATTTCGTGTCAGGATATTTTGGCTCAACTACGCATTAAATATGATGATCAATCCTTTTTTCCGCCAGTATTGAATGGGGGGCCAGATCGCAAAATGCAAGGGTTTATTTTGCATACCCCTGATGTTTTTTATCCAGAAACGGCGGCTATTACAAATGAAGTACATTTAACGGCGACTCAAGAAATTTTGGCAGACATTGCCGCAGGGAAAGCCCCTCAAGATTATTTATTGGCGGTTGGATGTTGCACTTGGTCGCCCAGCCAAATGGAAGAAGAAATTATGGGGAATATTTGGCTGACAGCACCGGCTAACAATGACATTCTGTTTCATGCGCCTTATGAAGAACGCTGGGAAAAAGCAGTAAAATTATTGGGGGTTAATCCTGAAGTTTTTTCTGCTCGGGCAGGGAAAGCTTGAAGTATTCTTTTTTATCAAGCCATTCTTTTACTTCTGTCACATTATGGACTTCGTGAATCCACTTTAACTCATTTGGCAAGTCGCTGGTAAAAGGGCAGCGCATACGAACAGGTAATACACCGACATTGATGGCGGCATACATATTATAAATGCGATCATCAACCAGTATAGTATCCTCGGGCCTTAAATCATACTTTTTGAAGCATTCTAAAAATTTACCTTCTTTGGTGGTATCATGTAAAAATTGGCCATGCCCCACACATTCAATGGTTAAAAAATCAGTGATAGGAGCCAATAATTTATTTAAAAAGCGTCTTTTAACTTCAGGGTCAAAGCTGGCCGACAGGGTAAATTGCCGGTATCCGGCTTTATCCAAAGCGCGCAAAGTATCAATAACGTTAGGATAAAGGGGGCGATTTTCAAAAAATTCAGGACTATGACAAAAATCCTTATCCATTTCCTCGCCAAGGGTAGGGTGACACTTTAAATCCAAAGCGCCATATTTGGGATTGATGGGCAAAACTTTATCCAAATCTTCCCATTTTAAATCTTTATATTGATTTTTATAGTTGGGATGATTTTTCAAAAAATGAAAATAGGCATAATTTAAATCTGCCAATACGCCGTCTACATCCCAGAAGATATTTTTAATAATCATTGAAAATAAAAGGGGACCCATTCAGAGTCCCCCATTTTCCTTATTTGCAAGGAGATAAAACTTCAATGATGGAAATGCCCAAGAAGCTTTGGTTTTCACAAACTCTTTGATTTCCATGATATCCACGAACGCCCATACAAGCGGACAAAGATAATAAAGCAGCAGCCACAACGGCCAATTTTACTAATTTCATCTTATATTTTTCCTTTCATAGAGTTAAACATAACACAATATGTAGGCTAGAATAAAATAATATGGAAATCAAGTGAAAACTTGCTTTTTTTTAAAAAACTTTTTACAATGAATGCAGAAAGGATAAAAATGAAACGTTTTACAAAAGAGCACACGATAAAAGTTTATGAAGTGACCTGTTTTGGTGAGCTAAAATTATTGGGTTTATTTAATATCTTACAGGAAGTTGCATCGGAACACGCTGATTCCTTGGGGATAGGGTATCAGGCTTGTTGTGAGGCTGGGGTGGCATGGGTTGCGGCTTCTTATCGTGTGGATATTGCGCGTTTGCCAAAAATTGAAGAAAAGGTCATTATTGAAACATGGATAGCTGATTGCTTGATGATTACCAGTCAGCGGTGTTATCGCATTAAGGATATGGCAGGGAATACTTTAATTGAAGGTCTTACAAATTGGGCTTTGATTGATACAAAAACTTTGCGCCCCGTGGCGATTGCCAAATCCTTAAAAATAAATCCTGACGAAATAGACGGGGAAAATTTATCCTTTTCTGGGGAAAAGATTCGCCTGACTTCGCCGGAAAAAGTAGACGCCGAATCCCATTTTCTTTCTCGCTTTGATGAAATGGATACCAATCATCATATCAATAATGCCATTTACCCAACATGGGCGGCGGAAAGCTTGCCGGCGGATTGGCAGGAAAAAATGAGCCCTCAAGAAGTTCAAATCAACTTTAAGAATCCGACAAAAGCATTTGAAAAAATTGATATTTATACTTCAATAAACGAAAAAGAATCTTTACATAAAATTATGGTTGGGGATGAAGTAAAAGCTCTTGTCCAAATCAACTGGAAGGAAAGGGTATGTACAGAGAATTAGGTGATGGACACTGGTTATCCGATAAAATTGAAAATAACGAAATTTTTCCCGTTGGTGGTTATATAGCTGGCAGTATTACAGAGTATATGAAAGTTGATGCAGATACATTTCAAACCTTTTTTGAAAAAGTGGCAAAAAATCAGCAAATTTTATTGGAAAATAACCATTTTAAAGAATGGTATTCCAAGACGAAAACGGATTTTGATTATTCCTTATTTTGTCATATGTATGCTTTTAATGCGGTCATGAAAACAGTTTTTCCTAACGCTACAAAAAATGCTGGTAAACGAGCAGGTTTTTATGAAGGAAAACGAACTCTCTCTGAAGCTGTTTCAAAAAATATGTGTGCATGTAATGAATATTCTGTTTTAGCTCAACTTTATTTTCAATCGCAAAATATTCCAACGCGTTATGTGGGTGGGGAATTAGTTTCTAATGGCGATTTTGAAGCTTTTGAACCACACAGCTTTATCGTTTTTCAAAAGGGGGAAAAAGACTATGTTTATGATCCCGTAAATTCGCAGGAACATCAACTTCCTCGGATTGCGGAATTTGTTGGGAAAAAGGATAATGAATATTTGGAAACCCGGAATCTGTTTAATGATAATAAGTGGTATTATGCGGGTGGAAGGAATGGGGAGTTTTTGAAATATTTCCCAGAAACTAACTTAAAAGAAACGCTTACAAAAGCAAGTCAAAAAAATAGCTATAAAAAGGATAAACAAAATGTCTAATCTCATTTTAAAAGATTTTATATTTCCACCTTTAAATAATCACAATTATTTAGTGTTGGATCCGGAAAGCAAAGAAGCCGTTTTATTTGATTGCTCGGTTCCCAATGATGAAGTAATAAAATATGTGGAAGAACAAGGCGCCATTTTAAAGATGATTTTGCTCACGCATGGTCATTTTGATCATGTGATGGGTGTGAATTATTTTTGGGAAAAGCACCACATCCCGACTTATGTCCATGAAAATGATTTACCTCTTTTACAGGACATCAACAGCTATACGCACTATGCCAGCTTGGGGAAAGTGGAAATTCCCAAAGTGGATGGCACTTTTAACGGGAATACTGTTTTTAAGTTGGGAAATCATCCCATTCGGATAATGGAAACACCGGGGCACACACGGGGGTGTTGTTGCTTTTTGATGGACGATATTCTCATTTCAGGGGATACTTTGTTTATGGGGACCTATGGCCGGACGGACTTACCGACCAGTAGCGCAGAGGCAATGCGCCAAAGCTTAAAAAGATTATTCAAGGAACTTCCCGATACAACCAAAGTCTATCCCGGCCACGGTCATCCCACCACTATTGGCGCCGAACGCGGATTGTATGAAGTTGAAAAATAAAATTAGTCGCGTTCTTTCATCAATGCTGAAGCACTTATCCCAGCGGCACCTATGAATGCTGTGGCGGCGCACAGGATATCGCCTGTTGCTTGGGTTGGATTTTTTGTGATAGTGTGATAAACTCCCACAGACATACCGGCAACAGCCAAGGCCATAAATGAAATAATTTGAGCTTGGCTCACTTTTGCTTTTCTTTCTTCTTCTATCTTTTTAAGATGTTTTTTGTGTTTTTCTTGAGGCGTTTTATGGTAAGGACCAGATGCATTTTTTCCAAAATCCGCAGGATCTTGTTCAAAAATGCGCTTTCTGCGCTTTTCTATTTCCTCTGCGCTAACACAGCGTAAACCAAAATTGTTAACTAGCATAGCAAACCCTTTCATTTAAGATAGGAAAATTGTAACATAAATCATATTGAAAGTCAAATAAGGGCTTTGGCCAGTGCTTCTAGTTGTGGCAAATCCGCTTGTTTCATGGCGGATTTAATGAAGGTGATATCCTTTTCATCATTACCCAAAGAGCCTATCTCGCTTAATGCTTTTTAGTTCATTATCCAATATTTTTGATAATTTTCTTTTTGCTCTTAAAATTTCTTTATTTTTCTGAGACATATCCTCAAAAAAAGTGCTCTTGTGACGAACAAATACATGCTTCCGTACACGCGTCACTTGCTCATTATTTTCATGTTCTAGATAGGAATTCTCTTTCATGACATCCTCCTTTTATATGAATGGGTTAAAGCTAAGAAAATTTAGCAGGTATTCTTATGAAAATCAAGCAAGAGCTTCTGCTAAGGCTTTCACCTGCGCTAAATCTGCTTGTTTTATGGCGGATTTAATCGTGATGACGGGTTCAACGAAGGTAATATCCTTTAATCCTTCCATTTCGGCGCGCATTTTCTTAGCGGCCATAGGTGCCCATGATCCGTTTTCAATAAAGGCTACTTTGCGCCCCTGATAATTTTTGGCCTTCAAGTGTTTGATAAAGTTTTCCACCACGGGGAACATATCACCGTCATAGGTGGGGCTGGCAATCACCAACCTGTCATAGCGGAAAGCATCTTCTACACATTCGGCAAAATCTTCCCGCGCCAAGTCTGCAATGGCGACTTTTATTCCTTTTTCTTCCAAAAGTTCCTTTAATTTTTCTGCAACAACTTTTGTGTGCCCGTAAATGCTGGCATAGGCAATAAAGACGCCCTTATCCTCAGGGCGATAAGAACTCCAAATGTCATATTTCCCAATATAATAGGGCAAATTTTCAGTCAGCATGGGGCCGTGTAAAGGATAAATCTTTTGAATATCCAAGGTGCTGGCTTTTTTAAGCAGGGCTTGCACTTGCGCCCCATATTTTCCCACAATGTTGATATAATAGCGTCTGGCCTCACACGCCCAATCTTCTTCGGTGGTGAGGGATCCGAATTTTCCAAAGGCATCGGCTGAAAATAAAATCTTTTCTTTACCTTCAAAGGCCATCATGACCTCAGGCCAATGGACCATTGGTGCCATGATAAATCGTAAAGTATGGTCGCCCAAATTCAAATCATCGCCTTCATTTACAACTACTTGGCGCCCGGTTAAATCCAAACCTTCAAAAAATTGAGGAATCATGTTAAACAGCTTTTGGTTAGAAACTACTTTGGCGCTGGGGTATTTTTCCAAAAAGGTCTTTAGGCTGCCCGTGTGGTCAGGCTCCATATGCAACAAAACCAGATAATCAGGTATGCGCCCATCCAAAGCTTCTTCTAAATTGCTGAGCCAAGCATCGGCCTTTCTTTCATCCACGGTATCCATTATGGCGACTTTATCGTCTTTAATTAAATAGGAATTGTAGCTGATGCCATTGGGAACAACGTATTGCCCTTCAAATAAATCAATGTCATTGTCATCTACGCCGATATAAAAAATGTTTTGTGTCAGTTCTTTCATAAAATACCTCCTGTTAAAATATAGGGCGTTTATAGCAATTTTAAAGAAAAAAGTCAAATTATTTTTAGGCTTGTTTTTTTGTTTGAAGTTTGCTAGGATGAAAAAAAGAAAGGAGAAAAACATGTTTGATTTAACAGGAAAAACAGCTTTAATTACGGGGGCAACAGGGGGGATTGGTCGTGCGATTGCCAAAACCTTGAACGCACAAGGCGCGAATTTAATCTTGACAGATGTCAACCAAGAGGCACTGGATGCTTTTAAGGCAGAATTGGGGGATAAAGTAGCCGTTTTTGCGGGCGATATTACCAATCCAGATGATGTAAAGTCTTTGCTGAACTTTTCAAAAGAACACTTTGAAAACATTGATATTTTAATCAACAATGCAGGCATTACAAAAGACACTCTTTCTATGCGTATGACGGATGACATGTGGGACGCTGTTTTACGGGTTAATTTGACCGCCGGCTTTCGTTTGACACGTGAAATTTTACCCCAAATGATGAAAAAACGCTGGGGGCGGATTGTTTCTATGGCCTCTATTGTGGGCGTGATTGGGAACTTGGGGCAGGCGAACTATGCCGCCAGTAAAGCAGGCTTGATTGCCATGACAAAATCGGTGGCGCAGGAGGTGGCTGGTCGTGGAATTACCGCGAACTGTATTGCGCCGGGCTTTATTGCCACCCCAATGACCGAAAATCTGCCCGATAATGTGAAACAAGCTATGTTGGACAGAATCCCCATGAAGCGGATGGGTACACCCCAAGATATTGCCAATGTGGTGGCCTTTTTAGCCTCGGAAGAATCTGCCTATATTACTGGCCAAACCATCAATGTCAATGGTGGTATGTTGATGCTTTAATATTCCACACTCATAAAATACAGGCCTTCGGCGGGGGCAGTGATGGCGCCTTTAGTGCGATCCTTGGCTTCAAATGCCTTTTTGAAATCAGCAACAGACCATGTGCCAATGCCCACGTTTACCAAAGCACCGGCAAAATTGCGCACTTGATGATAAAGAAAAGACTTGGCTGAAACGGTAATGTGGACTTCTTCCCCCACTTGTTCTACTTGAATAAAATCCAACGTTTTGATGGGGCTTTTGGCCTGACAATTGGCTGCCCGAAAAGTTGAAAAATCGTGTTTGCCAATTAGCATTTTTGCGGCTTCATTCATTTTATCTACATCCAAAGGTTGATTCACATGCCACACGCGCTCAAGATTCAGGGCAGGTGGAAAGTTCGTATTTTGAATCCGATAAAGATATGTGCGCTGTTTGGCCGAAAAACGGGCATGAAAATTCTCATCCACTTCTTCCATTTTCCTAATCACAACAGGGTGGGGGCGCATCAGGGCATTTAGGGAATATTGTGCTTTTCGTATATCCAATTTTTCATCACAATCAAAGTGGGTCACTTGCCCCAAGGCATGCACACCGGCATCTGTACGCCCCGATCCGCAAACAGCGGTCGCTTTTCTGAGATAAGTTTTAAGGGCTGATTCTAAAACGCCTTGAACGGAGAGTTGCCCAGCCTGTTTTTGCCAGCCGATAAAGGGGCTTCCATCATATTCCAGCGTTAATTTGTAGCGCATAAATTTGTCCCTTTTTCCACTTTCGTGCCAAGCAAAAAGTCATGTTTAGAGGTCGGTTTTTTCCCCTCTTTTTGCAAAATTTCCAAGCTTAAAATACCTTTTCCACAGGCCACATCCAAGTTGTCATTGATGGTTGTGCCGATTGTTCCAATCCCTTCTAATACTTTGGCTTTCAAAACTTTGACACGTTTGCCGTTTAACAGAAAAAATCCCCCTTCAAAGGCGCGGATATTGCGATCAATTTGATCGGCGGATTGATTCCAATCAATCGCCAGTTCTGCCTTATCTAATTTTTGGGCATAACAGACGCCTGTTTCATTTTGTGCCACGGGTTCGTGAAAATTATCCAAAAGTTTTATCAACATTGGCACAGCCAAGTCATTTAATTTTTGTCCCAAAGTGGTGGGGGTGTCCTCAGGCGAAATGGCGACTTTTTCTTGCACAAAAACGGGGCCCGTGTCCCAACCTTCATCCAAGCGCATTAAACTGACGCCCGTTTCTTTATCGCCTGCTTGAATTGCCCTGATAATGGGGGCAGCCCCCCGCCAACGCGGAAGAAGTGACGGATGAATGTTGATACATCCCTTCGGCGAGCAATTCAAAACTGCAGTCGGGATCATCATTGCATAGGCGTAAACAATAATGGCATCTGCGTCCAAATCAGCAATTTGTTTTTGAATTTCTTCATTTTTAAGAGTAGGGGGAGTATAGACGGGAATATCATGCGCATCCCCCCATTCATGCACAGCCGATTTTTTTAAATGCATGCCGTGTCCTGCCGGTTTTGGCGCGCGTGTATAAATTGCCACGATTTCATGCTTTTTGACAAGGGCATCTAAAACGGGCAGGGCAAAGCCCGGGGTTCCCATAAAAATCAGTTTCATTCTTGCTTCTCCTTAGCTTCTTTTTTGCGCCTTTTTTCCAAATGATGTAGCAATTTATCACGTTTTAATTTTGATAGGTAGTCAATAAATAAAATGCCGTCCAAATGATCCAGTTCGTGTTGAATTGCCATACCTAATAACCCATCCGCTGTACGCGTTCTCTTTTCTCCCTTTTTATCCAAGTATTCCACAGTAACGACAGCAAATCTATCCACATCCGCATATTCACGCGGAACGGAGAGGCAACCCTCATTACGGCATAAAATTTCTTCAGAATGAGCAATAATTCTTGGATTCACCATTTGCAGGACATCGGGTTCTTCACCTTCACGGGCGCAATCAATCACAACCAAGCGTTCCAAGAGCCCCACTTGATTGGCTGCCAATCCAACGCCGTTTGATGCATACATGGTTTCCAACATATCATCCAAGATCCCGGCAATTCGGGTATCCACTTTTTCAACCGCTTTTGCTTTTTCCCGCAAAATGGGATGAGGAATTTCTAAAACTTTCATTTTTGCCATTTTTTTCTTTCCTTTTTATATAAAATATATTATACACTAAAATTGTTAAAATGCAAAGGAGATTTTATGAAACGTTTATTTGTAGGCCTTCAAATTCCGGAAAATGTGATTCAAACTTTACAAGAATTGCCAACTGAGCTGACGGGGGCAATTTGGAAAACGCCTGATAAGTATCATTTGACATTGGAGTTTATCGGGAATGTGGAAGAACCCGCAGCTGATGAAATTGAACGGGAACTGAAATATGTGCGTTTTCCGGCCTTTCAGTTAGCTTTAAAAGAAATAGGGTATTTTGCAAATGGGGATATTCCACATCATTTGTGGGCAGGGGTGACCCCTGATAAGGCTTTGCGTGAATTGCAGGAAAAAGTTGAAAATGTTGTGAAGAAAATTCAAGAAAAGCCTCAAGATAAATTTAAGTTTCATCCTCATGTCACTTTGGCAAAATTGCAAGGGGCGTCAGTAGATGATGTTTTTGGATATATCAGCCAGAACAATCTTTATCATTCGCCGGAATGGCAAGTAACATCGTTTTGTTTGTTTGAAAGCCATGCTAAAGAAAACGGGGAAGGAAAGTACTATACAGTTCGGGCGGAATACCCCCTTTCACTTATTTAATAAAAAAATGAAAAAATTAACTATTTATTTACTATTTTTGTGTATGCTCAATCCGTGAGGAGTCAGAAAGTATGAAGCGCGTTATACCTTTAATAGCTTTTGGAACTTTTGCCTTATTGAATGGGCCGGTGTTTTCGGCTCCCATTGGTGCTTATTATCAGGTAATGCAAACTGTCTATACGCGCGACGAAGCCGGACTTAAATATTTGATTTCTGTAGGGCTTAACATCAATGCTACAAACATGCAAGGGAAAACAGCTCTTTGTACAGCTGTTGAAAATCAAGATTATGAAGGATATGAATTATTGCTCAGCCAAGGGGCAACAACGCGCACCCCTTGCATGAAGAATATGAATCCTCAAGTTTTGGCAAGATTCAATGCAGAACAACCTCCTTTGGGAACTTATTATAAAGGGGCTGTTTTAACCGCTTCCAGAAATGGAGCCTTAGCTGGTATTGGTCGGGAAGTGGCTTCAGATATTGCTGGTTTGCCTTACCCACATGTCGGTGAAATTTTACTGGCAGGAGCGGCTGTCGGTACCGCTTTTGCTGTGGGTGTTCATGGTTCCAGCGGTGGTGGTGATGATCCGCCAGCTCCACCCTTTGGCTATAGCTCGCCATTTAATAATGATAATCCGGCGGCTGATAATTATTTAAGTCCGAATTATTTTTCTAGTCCAAAAGAGGATACACTTCCCAAAACAAAACCCAGTGATCCAGATAAAAGTGCTTCAGAGTATTTGTTGGAATATGCGGGGGGAACATGGACTAAACATATTGATTTTTTAAAGAAATTGAATGCCGATGATGCTTATGCCAGAGGGTATTCAGGACTTAAAGTTAATCGTGATGCGTTGGGGGCACCTATTGGTTCAGGATGGGATGCTATTTCTAACACAAAAATAAAAGTCGCCGTTATGGATAATGGACAGTATTATAATACGGATTTATATAATCCCAATCAGACAACAACTTCCGTTAAAGGTTTGAATTATGTGTATGGTGTTAAACAATCTTCTGATAAACCCTATTGGACATGGTCTGGTGATGTCGCAACACTTCATAATGCTTCGGAAAGTAAAAATATTACAATGTCTCAGACAGAATGGAACAAATATAGTCGAAAATTTGCCCCTGTTTGTCAAGGGAGTGTGACCTCTGGCTGTTTGGCCTTGGATACAACTTATGGAAGTGGTAATGATCATACTGATGAGAATGGTTATAATAGAGTTTATTATAAGGTTGATGCTTCAGATACCCCATCAACCACAGGGACTACATTCTATTACATTTATCCAGAAATGTGGACATTATACAGTGATGAAGATAATCCATATAGTTCTGATGGTTATACTTATAACAAGTACAATGCCTTTGGCAGTTATTTTGAAACAGAATCTTCCCAAGGTTCTGAAACCAGTCATGGAACACATGTAGCGGGGATTATTTCGGCTTTGCGTAATGGGGTTGGCATGCAAGGGGTGGCTTATAATGCTGAAGTGATCCCTGTTAAAGCGGATTTAGGAATGGGACAAACACTTAATCATATTCCTGATGTTATTAATGCTTATTCTGATTTAAGGGTCATTAATTTAAGTGTGGGGCCGGTGGATGCTGATCCAAATCATTATACCAGCAGCGATCCTGCAAAAAATCTTACGAATTGGAATAAATTAGGGTTGGATGTTTATTATAATTCTATTAAACCAACGACAACACGTGACAGTACGGTTTTGGTGTTTGCTGCAGGAAATGGGGATGCTAACCATAAAGCTCTTCCGCAATCTTCTCTTTTTGCAGCGGCACCATTGGTTAATTCAGATTATAAAAACTTGCTAATCAATGTGGTGGCTTTGGGGTCGGATGACAGAATTACCGCTTACTCCAACCGTTGTGGGGCGACAGCCAGTTATTGTTTGGCTGCACCGGGTGGGGATGGGAATGCAGTTAGTTATATTTTCTCAACGGGTCTATCACCAGATGAAGAAAGTTCCTATACGGGAATGGCTGGAACTTCTATGGCGGCGCCGATGGTATCTGGGTCTTTGGCTGTATTGATGGGGGCTTTTCCATTTTTGACAACCAAACAAGCTGTTGAAATTTTATTGAATACGGCAGATTATATTCCAGCAACAACAACAGAAATTGAAGCTTATAATGCCTTAAAACCGACGGGTTGGGAAACCAGTGTGTATGAGGAAAAAACAGATTCTGCAGGTAGAAAATATAATTCTATTTATGGGCGTGGTTTAGTGGATTTAGAGGCCGCTACGGATCCTGTTGGACTTCCAAAAATTTCTTTTGGCACAACGGCAACTTCTACAAATTCAGTCACAGCGACCAGTTCTTCGGCTCATATTTCATCATTGGCGTCAAACGCATTAAAAGCTCTGCCTGAAAATTTGATTGTTTTGGACGATTATACGCGTCCTTATCAAATGTCCACCAAAAATTTTGTGCGCTCTGAGAAACGTTCGGATAGTTTTCGTCGTTCGTTCCGTTCATTTATGGCGCAAGATGAAAAAGAAATTAATGCTTCTGATACTCTTTCATTTGCTTTTTCAAAGGCTCCTTCTGACAAAAAGAATGTTCAGACCGGATCTATGTCCATGATGATGCGGCCCAGTAAAAATATTAAAATGCGTTTAGCCTTTACTCAGGATACACTTTCATTTGGTGGATCTTATGTGGGACGAAGCCAACAAAACCCCTTTATGAACATGCGTCAAGCTGTTGGAACAGATGTAGGGATTCAATTTGCCAAAAATTGGGCTTTAATTGGCAGTTGGTATACGGGTAAAAATGGTTTTATTGATGAAGATATTTTTGATAAAATGGCACATCAATCACGGATGCAACTGATTGAGTCAGGCATTGCCTATCAAGGAATTAAGAATGTGACTTTGGGGATTTCCGGGGGGATTATGGATGAAGAAGATTCCTTGTTTGGAACGCGTGGGGCTGGGGCCTTTAAAACAGATGGAGCCGAGACACGTTTTGTGCGGGTAATGGCAAATTTTCAACCCACCGATAAATTCCGTTTATCTGGGGCATATACTTATGGTATGACAGAGGCCGATAAGACAAATACTTTAATGCAATTTTCAAAATTAACATCAGATTCATTTGCCTTGGCGGCTGAATATATGCCCGATGAAAAACAAACTTTTGGGATTAAATTGGTGTCTCCTTTACGGATTCGTTCTGGATCGGCCAGCTTCAATTTGCCTGTTGCAAGGGATTTATATGAAGACCGTATTTATCGTGAAACATATACAGCAAGCTTAAAACCAACTGCTCGTGAATATGATTTATCTTTGTTTTATGCAAATGAAATTTCTTCGACTTTATCGTGGGCAGGGGAAACCGGTGTGCGTTTAAATCCCGATCATAAGAAAGATGCTGATACTGATTATCGTGCTTTATTTAAGCTGAATTGGACGTGGTAAAATGAAGAAAATTTTAGGCCTTATTTTGGGAATCTTTGCCTTACCTGCTTTTTCGGTAGATATAACCGGCTATATCTATGGAAAGGCGATGATGGGGGATGTAAATGGATTAAAAGATCTGACCTCTAAAGGGTATTCTCTAGAAACGAAGGATAATGACGGGAATACAGCCTACTGTTTGGCAGTATTTAGACGCAATCAAACAGCTATTAATACCTTGACACAAGCGGGGGCAAATACAAGACCTTGGT
The DNA here is from genome assembly GCA_002373615.1 of Alphaproteobacteria bacterium UBA3637. Classification (GTDB taxonomy): domain Bacteria; phylum Pseudomonadota; class Alphaproteobacteria; order CAAHEQ01; family UBA3637; genus UBA3637. The sequence continues at coordinate 40,693 of DFKU01000008.1, forward strand.
GCTTAAGGTCTGTTCCTGTTGTAACAGAAGCCATGATTTATGAAGCAGCCCATAATCGAAATATCAAGCAGATTACACTATGGCAAGAATATGGGGTCCCTGTTGATTTAGTAAACACGTACACGGGGAATACCGCTCTTTGCGAGGCTGTATATGAAAAGGATTGTGTAGCCATTGATATTTTGTTAAAAGCAGGGGCCAGTGAATATCATACCTGCATGCGCCGCGTGCCACAAAAAGTCCGTCAAGAATTGGATTGTAAGCCTGTTATTATTGATTGGGAACGCGTTGGTTTGACAGCTTTAGGACTTGGTTTGGTTGGTGGAGGTGTTGCTGTTGCTTTAAGTGGCGGCGGTGGCGGCGGTGGAAAATCCTGTGCCATTAATGAGCATTGGGATGGGGATAAATGTGTGACATGCCCCGCAATGCAATGTTGGGATGGAAATAGTTGCCGTGTCGCGAAAAAAGGGGAATTTATTGACCCAGAAACAAACAGATGTATGATGATTGCACCACCTCCTTACACGGATGGAACATACAGTGCAAGTAGCTTTGAAACTAATGAATATAAAAAAGGTGGATTCTTAGGGGCGATTAACGCTTCCGCAGCTTATGCGCGCGGATATACAGGGTATAGGATTTCCAGAACAGATATTTTTGGTAAACTAAAAAATGGGCAATCTTCTGTGCCGGGTGAGGCAGAAGATATTACTTCTAATTCTGTTCAAATCGGTGTTTTATCAACGGGAACAGAAATTGAAAATACAACAAAAACAACAACGAATACTACGACAGGTGTATCGACGACAGAGGTTGTTCGTTATGTTAATAAAGACTTGGCTTCTGAAATCATGGAAGAAAAGGAAGTAACAGATTCTTCAACAGGGACGACGACAACACAATTGGTTGGGACAGGAAAATGGGAAGGAAATTTAGTCACTAATAATTCAGGGAAATTGTATGGATATAATTTTGATTATGGATATATTAAGCCAATTTCAGAATCGTCAGGCGAAACGACTATTTACAAGGGAAGTCAAGACTGGACTGCTTCGACAGGTCCCGGGGGGGAAACCATTTTAACCCCCACTGATGCCTATAAAAACGTGATAGCAACAATTGATTCTACTTCTAATTCTTATTATTCTGGTTCAAAACATTATTTTTTGGGGGGAGAAACAGATGATAAAAATCAAGTTTACCTAGTTTTACACGGCGGGGATTGCTCTGCTTCTTCTGGATTTTGCGGAATCACAATTGAAAGTTCATCTGTTTTATCTTATAAATTGGTTGATTTAAAAGATTGTGGGGTTAATGGAACGGTTTGTTTTGCACCTCCCGTGAACATAAATAATTATATTTACTCAACTGTTTTGGGTGAAAATGTTGCTTATACATATGACATTAACAATCCGGCTCCACACTATTATTTGAATTTGACTGATAGGCAAAGTCGTTCTTGGAATAAAGGAACATTTTTAGCAGGAATTATTGCTGCAATAAAGAACGATCAAGGAATGCATGGGGTTGCCTATGATGCTAAAGTATTGCCTGCTGTTGCCGATATTTTCAGACCCATTACCTATAAAGCGGTAGAGACTTTAGTTGCTTCTGGTTCAAATATTATTTTGCAGGATATTATTCATGTTTCTGCAGAGGGTCAGCCTGGGGCGAACTATGTAGAAGATAAATCAATACAAGATGTTTTTGGGGAAAATGCTGCTAATGCATATACTTATGCGGCAAACTCTGGAACAATTTTTGTTGTTGGAACTGGAAATGAAGGAAAGAATACAATTACCTCTGGAAAGGTTGAATACGGCGATACTGTTAAAGATTATCAAAAAGAAGCAGGTGTCTCAGCTGGGGTCGCTTTGGCAAGTGATGCATCTGCTTTATCTAAATTGTTTTTATCAGTCGCTGCAGTTCAAGAAAATACTAAAGCAGTTTCTTATGGTGGTTATACTTTAACGACTTATTCACAGCCCTGTGGATCAACGGCAAAATATTGTTTGTCTGCCCCTGGTGGAACAGGAATTACAGGTGTAGAGGGAAATAATGGTAACCTATATTCCACAATTTCTACAACATTGGCAAATGATGAATACAATTGGTCGGAAGATTATGGAACCAGTGAAGCTGCAGCTGTTGTGGCTGGTGCCGCGGCAGTATTAAAAGGAGCTTATCCTCATTTAAGCAATCAAGAGGTTGTCAGTTTAATGAAGCAAACGGCAACGCCATTGGGGGCATGTGCAGGTGCTACCTCTGATATTGATAGCTGTACAGTGGCAACGGATGAAAATGGAAATGAAATTGGTAAGTATTCAACTTTATATGGATGGGGATTGGTAAATTTGGATGCAGCAACAAAGCCAGTGGGGGAGTTGTGGGTACATAATGGAAATTCCGCTTCTGTTAGTCCTTTTATTGGTGTATATGGTATTTCAACATCTTCATTGAGTATTTCTTCTGTCATGAGTCAAAGTTTATTAAATGCTCTTCCTACTACATTTACAGCTTTTGATAACTTTAATCGTCCGTTTGCGGTGAACTCTGGAACAATGATATCTGCCCATAAAACGCGTAAAAAATTTGATGATGACTTTAAGGCTTTTATGCATGGGCGTGATGTGACTCGGGTGGAAGCTAATGATCAATTTTCAATGACCTATGCTCCCAGAACCTCGGATCGTTCTTCGGCCATGAAGACTGGTTTAATGGAAATGAATGTAAATTTGGATAAGTCAAAGTTTGGTTTCTATTATACCGAAGATACTTTAAATTCAAGGGGTAACTACTTTGAACGCGCTTTAAACAATCCTTTTGTTCAAATTCAAGAAGCCTATGGGGCAGAAGCCAAGCATAATTTAACTTCAAAATTATCTGTGGGGATGGGCTTTGCAACTGGTAAAAACGGATTCTTGGGGGATGGGGATAAGCATTATAAAGCCCCTGATAACAGAATTTCCATGATTGAGACAAAAGCAGAATATCAGGCCACGAAATCCATTATGTTTAAAGCCTCTTATGGTGTCATAAAAGAACAAGATTCTGTGTTGGGGATGATGGGAACGGGGGCGTTTAAGACGGCCGGGGCCATCACCAATTTTGCCCAAGCCGGGGTTGAAATTAAACCGACGGATAAGTTCAAGTTAAATTTGGCTTATACCTACGGTTGGACAACCCCCAATCAAACAGACGGATTGATGAAAATGTCGCGTTTGGCTGCAGATGGTTTTGCGGCTGTGGCGCAATACGATTTGGGATCTGATAATATGTTGGGATTGTCAATTTCTTCGCCACTGCGCGT
>DFKU01000008.1:44146-49479 GCA_002373615.1 Alphaproteobacteria bacterium UBA3637
CCGACAGCCAGAGAATTGGATTTTGCCTTGTTCTATCGGGATGCTTTGACGGATGCTTTAACAATTCAAAGTGAGTTGGGTATGCGTTTGCATCCGGATCATCAAAAAGATGCGGATACAGATTATCGCGCCATGTTTGGTCTGAAATGGGATTATTAAAATTTATTGTCATTGCGAGTGAAACGAAGCAATCTTTCAAATTTCCCCTTGACAAAGGGAATTAAATTGGATAGAATAGAGACACCTTGTGGGGGTATAGCTCAGTTGGTAGAGCGACGCGTTCGCAATGCGTAGGCCAGCGGTTCGACTCCGCTTACCTCCACCAAAAAAAGCCGCTAAATTAGTGGCTTTTTATTTTTCCCTTGCATTTTATATTTTCTTGTGTTAGCTTAAAACGCGGATGGGTTGGCGTCCATCCAAAGGGCTCAAATCCTTTATCGTATGCGCCGAGTGTAAATGGTGAAAAATTTTACATGCCAGAAAATCAATTGGTTGGATGGCGGTAAAATAAAAGCCGTCCGCGGATAAATATACCGCGCTATTCCATACGATATAGTTTTGAGCATCCAGCCGCTTTTACGCCAAAGTGGCATAAATTTTTTACATAAGAAAGGTAAAAGAAATGAGTAAATTGAATTATAAAAATATATTTAGTAAGGAATTAAAAACTGCTGGATCCTCGGGTTCAGCTGATGCTGCCCCAAGGATGACAGAGAAGTCTGGGCGTTCTACCCTTATACAGTCATTGCGAGGCGGCTTTGCCAACGAAGCAATCTCTTGCAGATTGCCACGCCCTATCGGGCTCGCAATGACGGGATATAAAAAAGGTAGGCTCGCAATGACGGGTGAGTGTGGGCGCAGTATGGTAGAAATGCTGGGCGTGCTGGCGGTGATTGGAGTCTTATCTGTGGCAGGAATTGCAGGCTATAACAACGCCATGAACAAACACAGGGCCAATGAACTTATTAATGAAGCTAACAAGCGTGCTACGGTGGTTGCTATGCAATTTGCCTCTGGAAAAGAAACTGCCTCTACAATTGAGTTTTCTGGTCATTCAACTTTTTCTGGTGGTATTTTTGATGATACTCTTTCTTTAAGTTCTGAGGCAGGACAATTTAAACTGACACTAAATAATCTTTTACCTGAAGTTTGTCAACAAATGAAAAATACAATAGGGGATACTTCTGTTGTTCGTCAAGTGGATTGTTCCAATGAAAACAGTGGCCTTGGTTATATTTATTTTAATAAAGATTTATCGAAAGAAGCTGTTCATGTCTGCGCTCTTAATGAAAGTTTAAGTGAATGCGTTTGTCCCGAAAAACGCTTAAGGGAGGAGGGTAAATGTGGATCTTGCTTTTATGAAGAATATCAAGATTGGGAACAACCTAAATTAACTTCAAATAACAGCTATGGAATATTAATTGCTTCGCAATCAGAAGCAGCCCATCCTGCTTGGCATCTTTTTGATAAAAAGTATGATTCTAAATGGTATTCAGACGTTTTAAGAGAAAGCAATATAGCTACAGTAGTATGGCACTTGCCAACCAAATTAAAAGCTTCCTATATGCAACTTAGACAGGCAGATACTAACTGGAGGTTTCCAACAAGTATTATTGTATATGGATCAAATGATGGAAGTAATTGGAATGAAATAGGTCGACAAGATGATTGTACAGATGCATCATCTGCTTATCAAATTCGGGCTTCTTTTTCTTGTGACAGTTTTGTTGGATATGAATGGTTAAAATGGTATTTTTATCGAGATACAATAAGAGATGGAATAGCTGTTGCAGATATTATCATAACCGCAGAAAGTTTAGTTAAAGTTCCTTATGAACCTGATCCTGAAACGATGTTGTGTGAATAATTATACATCCAAATTTTCCACAAACTTGGCGTGTTCTTGAATGAATTGGAAGCGATATTCGGGGTGGTTGCCCATCAGGCGCGACACCATGTTGGCGGTATAGGCGTATTCTTCTTGCACTTCCTCACTGGCCGAATCTTTATGTGGAATCACAACTTTTAACAAAGTCCGCTTATTTGGATCCATGGTCGTTTCCTTTAATTGTTGCGGGGGCATTTCACCCAAGCCTTTAAAGCGGGAAACTTCCACATTTTTCCCCTTGAATTCAGTGGCCAGTAATCTGTCCTTTTCGGCATCATCTTGCGCATAAACGGACTTTCCCCCTTGCGTAATCCGATAGAGTGGGGGCAGGGCCAAGAATAAATGCCCGTTTTCAATCAACTTTGGCATTTCCTGATAGAAAAAGCTCATCAACAAACTCGCAATATGGGCGCCGTCCACATCAGCATCGGTCATGACAATCACGCGTTCATAGCGGAGCTTACTTTCATCATACTTATCCCGTTGTCCGCATCCCAAAGCCTCAATCATATCATTGATTTCTTCATTGGCACGAATTTTGTCAGCGCTTGCCGATATCACATTCAAGATTTTTCCACGTAGGGGCAAAATGGCTTGATGACGGCGATCTCTGGCCTGCTTTGCCGAACCACCGGCAGAATCCCCTTCCACCAAAAACAGTTCTGTATCTTCCACAGACTTATGCGAACAATCGGCGAGTTTTCCAGGCAAGCGCAACTTCTTTGTGGCACTGGCGCGTTGCGTTTCCACGGCCTTTTTGTGACGCTTGCGTTCTTCGGATCTTTCAATGACCCATTCAAGCAGGGCAGAGGCCGCTTTGGTATCCCGGCTTAGCCAATGGTCCAAAGGATCCTTCATCGCATTTTCTACCAATTTGGTGGCGGAAGTTGTCACCAATCTTTCTTTTGTCTGACCTTGAAATTGCGGGTCGCGAATAAAAACAGACAACATAACGCCTGCGGTATTCAAAATGTCATCTGAGGTGACATCCGCTGCGCGTTTATTGCCAATCAGTTCTGCAAAAGCCTTTAAGCCCTTTGTCAGGCAAGTTTTCATCCCTGTCGTATGGGTACCCCCCAGGGGTGTCGGCACTGTATTACAATAGGAATATTCAAAGCTTTCCCCAAAATCATTTGGCCAACAAATTGCCCATTCCACAGCGCCTTGATTATCAGGAAAATCCACGCGCCCCGTAAAAGGTTTTTGCGTGACGGCCGATCTGTCTTTCATCAAAGTATCCAAATAATCGGCAATCCCATTTGGGAATTTTAAGATCTGTTCGGCTGGCGTTTTATCATCCCCCACCAGTTGTTCGGGCGCGCAAGACCAACGAATCTCCACCCCACGGAACAGGAACGCCTTTTGACGCGCCATGCGGTAAAGGGTAGAGGGCTTAAAATGAATATTTTCGCCAAAAATTTCAGTGTCAGGCAGGAATTTCACAGATGTGCCACGGCGATTAGAAACAGCCCCCAAACATTCCACAGGCGCCACAGGTTTTCCCCGATGGTATTCCTGACGATACAGCTTTTTGTCGCGCGCGACTTCAATAATCATATGGGATGACAGGGCATTTACTGCCGACAGTCCAACCCCGTGCAAACCGCCCGAAACAGCATAAGCATTTCCACCAAACTTACCACCAGAGTGCAGGGTGGTTGTAATGACTTCCAAAGCAGATTTATCTGGAAATTTCGGATGAGGATCCACTGGAATTCCGCGCCCATTATCCGTAATGCACACATATCCGTCTTTATCCAAGTTGACCTGAATGTTGGTGGCGTATCCAGCCACCGTTTCATCCATGGCATTATCAATAATTTCGGCCACCAAGTGATGATAGGCACGCTCATCAATACCGCCGATATACATGCCGGGGCGTTTACGAACCGGATCCAACCCTTCCAAGACCTCTATGTCTTTGGCAGAATACGAATTTTTTACTTCATCAGCTTGGAATAAATCACTCATACTTATCTCCTAACCGTGCTGTCGTTTCCACCTGCGTTATATTTCCCAAAGTTTTCCGCCAGTTGTTCAAGCACGGACAAGTCTTTTCCTTCCACAGGTGTTTCTTTGGCTTCATAGGCAACTTTTTTTGCGTCTGCCAAAGTTAAATGCTTTGTTTCAGCTACGACACCTTTACTATTGAAAACGAATAAATAGACATCTTGATTGGTGGCTTTTGGGTTAAAAAAGAGTCTGGAAGACTTATTTGTTTGGGCGTAAATCATCAGATCATCTACCCCCTCCGTACGCGTGGAAGTATAATTTGGGGTTCCCAAAACGCGCAAGACTTTTTCTTTGGAATCGCCCACTTTAATGCTTTCTAAGCGCTTTTGGGCAGGTAAATCCCCGCTTTGATAGGTCTCTAATCCACAGCCGGCAACACATAAACAAAATAATAAAAGAATCTTCTTGAACATTTTTTTTCCTTTTGTTATAGTAATATCATATAGAAAAGAAAGGCTCTCGTCAATGGAAAAAATGAAAAAAAGTGAAAAAAAGATTGCTGTAGATGTGGTGGCGGCCGGCTTGACAGGGCCCGCCCGGTATGTATTAGAGGCCTCCGATAAAGAGTTAAAGACTTTGGCTGAGCGCTTTCAGGTGGAAAAGATTCATTCTTTAACGGCGAATTTGACGATTTATCCGGGTGAGATTATTCGTATTTCAGGGCATTTACAGGCTGTGACACGTCGTGAATGTGTGATCTCGTTGGATAAATTTGATGAAAAAATGTCTGAGGATTTTGAAGTCCTTTATGCCGATAATCCACCGGCGGAGTCTGATGAAATTATTGACCCCATCATCAATGGGCGGATTCATTTGGGGGAAGTGGTGGCGGAACAATACGGGCTGGCTTTGAATCCTTTTCCGAAAAAGCCGGGGGTTAAAAACCCGTATCAGGAAGTTGATGAAGAACGCCAAACCCCCTTTTCGGATTTAAAGAAAATTTTGAAAAAAAGGTCTTGACAGATAAAATTTTTTCGTTTAAAAGTAAAATCAGGAGAATAAAAAAGGGATAAAAAATGTGTGATAAAAAAGGAACTTTTAAAATGCTTAAAACGCTCAGAAGCCTGATTTTGTACACACACACACACACACACACACACACATGTAAGTGTTGCTAAGAAATTTTTGCGCGTATCGCGCAAAATAACCACCGTTTTTTCAAACGGTGGTTTTATCATTTTAACATTCAACAAAAGGAGCAAAATATGTTAAAAGAAAAAAATAATATAAATTCAATATGTCATACCCGACCTGATCGGGTATCCAGCAGAATGATATTCAATAATAAAGAATACCATACCGCCGGATCCTCGGGTTCAGCTGACGCTGCCCCAAGGATGACAGAGTGTGGGCGTTCCACCCCCTCATTGTCATTGCGAGGCGGCTTTGCCAACGAAGCAATCTCTTGCAGATTGCCACGCCCTATCGGGCT
>DFKU01000007.1:0-2468 GCA_002373615.1 Alphaproteobacteria bacterium UBA3637
GTCGCAGGAATTGCGGGCTATAATTCCGCCATGAATAAACACCGCGCGAATGAACTCTTAAATGAGGCCAGTAAACGAGCTGTGGTGGTTGTACCACAAATAGCGATGGGGAATACGCCCTCCATTGGGGAATTTACAAATCCTTCAGACCATAACTTTGAACTAAAAGGGCCTGATGGTACCAACGCTTGGCAAACCACCGACAAACAATTTGCCATAACCATCAGTGGGGTCAGTAAGGAAATCTGTCAACAAATGAAGAATGTATCGGGCGGCGTGATAAAAGGATTTAAACCTGACACCTGCGCCGATAATGCCACAGTGATCCTCACCTATAACAATGATATGAGCACAGGGGATTTACTAAGTAATACTGGAGCAACAACAGTTTGCAGTGGTCATGGCTATAAGAACAGCAGTGACGATTGTGTCTGTGATCCGGGTTATAGTGGCACCGACTGCGCAACAGCAGTATGCACCACGGGTACATACTGTGGTTCAGGGGCGACAAAAGAATGTTGTGCAACGGATGAAGTTTGCACGACCAGTGGAGATGTTGCTGGAACATGTGTGGCAAAAGGTGGTAATATCGCCTGTACCACGAACGCCAGTTGTAGTGATAGTACAAAGTATTGTAAATTGGAAAATACAGTCTATCAGTGTGATGCCCCAAATAAAGGAACTTGCACAACGTTGGATGCGGGTACAGAGACGACCTATACAGATCCAAACGATTCGACAAAAACAAAGACGTTTTTGGTGAGTTCAAACTGGATGAATTGGTGGGCGGCTGACAATTGGTGCAAGGCGCATGACATGAAGTTGGTGAGCTATAACACCGTGAACAGCTTGTTTGATTGTGTTAAAGGTGACTCATGTACATGGGATAAGTTCACCACCGACAGTTATTGGAGCAACGGAACTTTGTCTAGTTATTATTGGACATCGGAAAGTTATGGTTCCGGTTCCTGCGCCGCGTGGAACGTTGGCGTCTCCAACGATTACTTCAACAGCCTCCCTCGCAACGGCGACTACCGCATCTATGCTTTATGTGAGTAGGCGATACTAGTTTCGGTCAAAAAATACCCCACAAACGTGGGGATATTTTTATTTTTTCTTATTACATTTTACGCAAGTACATTTAATATGTTCGGCGTGGCAACGGTTGTGTTCCAGCTGTTGACATTCTGCGCAATGCGTGTGATGAAAACGAATTTTCTTTTTCACCCATTCGCGCGGCTTTTTGAACAATAATAAGGGACTTAATAATAACGCTATCGCTGTACAAAACGGACATGGACACATGTTATCTCCTTCCTTGTTGTCTTTTCATCGCCTGCCCCAGAGGGGATTTTTCAAATTCATTCGCCCACATTTTTTTTAGATTATTAACTGACAATTGTTGAGTCACCTTCAAGGTTCTGTCCCCAGGGGCAACCGTTTCGGAAAAAGAAGACGCAATTCTATCTTCAAATAAAATGTGAGCCCTTTGCAAAAACTCTTTTACTTGTTTAATTTCTTCTTCCTCCTGCGAAGTGATATTGATCCGATATCCTTCACGGATGACACGAGATCTGGGGAAAGGACTGAATAAAATCTTATCCCAAAAATCAACTTGTTTTATTCTTTTGCAAAGATCTGAAGTCATTTTATACCCTTAGTTTCTGCCAAAGAAGCGTTTCCAAAAAGATTTTTGAACGGCTGGGGCCATTTTTTTGGGCGTACGGTTGATATATTCCAAGCCATATTCTTTATAACGATCTGAGGGTAATTCAATGCCTTGCTTCATAAAAAGTTTTTCCAAAGCAATGGCACTTTCTTCATCCAGAACCTGAAGAAAAGGAGTTCCTTTAGGAATACCTGAATGGTCATTCTTGGATGTTCTTAACTTCGCATGGACACCATCCGATTTTAAAAGATCTATCAAGTCCTTTATCTCTGAGTCTTTTTTAGAACCAACAGGCATACGATAGCCATAAATTTTTTTTACAAATACCCGTTCACTTCCTTCGATTTCTTCTAATTTCGTACCACAAGCTGTGTACCACTTTGTTCCTTTAATTTGCATTTGATTCCTCCTTTTGTTCTTGGATTTCAGAATTTTCTGTGACTACTTCAACGGCTTCTGATTCGCCTTCATCTTCCATGCCGTCAAAGCAGGTGGCTGAAACAACCTTTTCATTTTTATCGGTGCGGAAAACAATGACGCCCATAGTGGCGCGTCCCGCGATACGGATTTGATCCACACGGGTGCGAATCAGTTGTCCGCCATCGGTGACCAGCATCAGGTGTTCATTTTCCTTGACGGGCATTGAGGCCACAACTGTGGCGGCACGTTTGCCTTCATCCGTTTTGATATTGGTCACGCCTTGGGTGCCGCGGGAAGTAATACGATATTCATAGGCACTGGTGCGTTTACCATAGCCGGCAGAAGTCAGTGTCAAAATGAATTCTTCTTCGGCCGCCAT
>DFKU01000007.1:2584-15461 GCA_002373615.1 Alphaproteobacteria bacterium UBA3637
CTTCGGTGGCAAGACCTGCGGCACGGCGACGCGCAGCAGCCTCTTTCAAATAAGCATCCCGCTTATCAATATCGGCCTTAGCATGGCGTAACACGGACATGGACATGACTTCATCCCCGTTTGCGAGTTTCATCCCACGCACACCAGAGGAAGCACGCGATTCAAACACGCGGACATCATCCACTGGGAAGCGGACACACTTACCGTTTTTGGCAGAAAGCAAAATGTCTTGGTCGGCATTACAAATGGCCACACCGATCAAGGTATCCCCTTCGTCCAATTTCATAGCAATCTTCCCATTTTGGTTGACACGCCAGAAGTCAGACAAACGGTTGCGGCGGACATTCCCTTGCGCCGTTGCAAACATGACCGTTAAATTTTGACATTCTTCTTCGGTTTCTGGCAGAGTCAAAATCGTGGTAATCGTTTCGCCCTGTTGGAGAGGCAAGAGGTTGATGAGGGCTTTCCCCAAACTTTGAGGACTGCCTTCTGGCAAACGATAGGTCTTCATCTTGTACACGATTCCGCGGGTTGAGAAGAACAAAAGAGGGCTGTGCGTACAAGCGACAAAGAGGTTTGTCACAGTATCTTCTTCACGAGTGGACATACCAGCACGCCCTTTCCCACCACGATTTTGGGCGCGATAGGTGGTAAGCGGCACGCGTTTGATATAGCCCGTGTTGGTGGTTGTCACGACCATTTGTTCGCGTGGAATCAGATCTTCCATATCCTGATCAAAGTCGGCATCATCAATCGTGGTACGACGTTCTTCGGGGAACTGGGCCTTGACCTTTTCCAATTCTTCACGAATTATGGCATCAATTTTTTCTTTGCTGGCCAAAATGGAGAGGTAGCCCTTGATGGCAGCGGCGAGTTCACCCACTTCGGCGTGGATTTTGTCACGTTCAAGCCCCGTCAAACGACTGAGTTTCAATTCCAAAATGGCCTTGGCCTGGGCTTCAGACATCATATAAACGCCATTTTCAACCTTGCGATCAGGTTCATCAATGAGTTCGATCAAGGCCGCCACATCTTGGGCAAGCCAACGTTCTTTCATCAGGTTTTCTTTGGCAACACTTGGGTCTGGCGCGGTCTTAATCATTTCAACCACTTTATCCAAATTGGCAACAGCGAGAGCCAGCCCCACCAAGACATGAGCACGATCTCTGGCTTTATTGAGTTCAAAGACGGTACGTCTGCGCACCACTTCTTCACGGAATTGCAAGAAAGCGGTGATGATTTGCTTTAAGTTCATGAGTTCCGGGCGACCGTTATTGAGCGCCAACATATTCATTCCAAAACTGGATTGAAGCGGTGTGTATTTATAAAGCTGATTCAAAATCACATCAGGGAAAGCGTCCTTTTTGACCTCAATCACAACGCGTACGCCCTGGCGGTCAGATTCATCACGCAAATCAGAAATGCCTTCAATGACTTTGTCTTTCACCAATTGGGCAATTTTCATAATCATTTCGGCTTTGTTGACCTGATAGGGGATTTCGGTCACCACAATGGCGGTTTTATCTTTACGGATTTCTTCAATGGAACAACGCCCGCGAATCACAATGGAACCACGCCCAGTTAGATAGGCCTGACGTGCCCCGGAGCGCCCCAAGATAATCCCCCCTGTCGGGAAGTCAGGAGCCGGCACATAGTTAATCAGTTCTTCAATCGTAATCCCAGGATTGTCAATGGTTGCAATACAAGCCGATAAAACTTCAGCCATATTATGAGGGGGCATATTGGTTGCCATACCGACCGCAATACCACCAGAACCATTCACCAAAATGTTGGGAAAACGAGCAGGAAGAACAGCTGGTTCTTGGCAGGTTTCATCATAGTTCGGAACAAAATCCACAGTGTCTTTATCAATATCTTCCAATAAATAGTGGGCAGAAGGCGCCAAACGGGCTTCCGTATAACGCATAGCAGCGGCTTTATCACCGTCCATTGAGCCGAAGTTTCCTTGCGGGCTGATGAGGGGAACGCGCATGGAAAAATCCTGTGCCATACGCACCATCGCTTCGTAAATAGAGCTGTCACCATGGGGGTGGTATTTACCCATGACATCCCCGACAATACGGGCGGATTTACGGAAAGGCTTGTTATAATCATAACCATTTTCGTACATACTGAACAAAATCCGGCGGTGAACGGGCTTTAAGCCATCACGTACATCCGGCAGGGCACGTGCCACAATGACGCTCATCGCATAATCCAGGTAGGATTTACGCATTTCCTCTTCAATCGCAGCGGGCAAAATATCGTTTGTTAAAGTCCCTGTTGCTAAGGCGGTTTGTTCGTTCAATTCTTCTGTCATTTTTACCTCACTTTTTGTTGTGTTTTATAATGGGTTTACCCTAGCATTTTTTATGGTGAAAGGCAAGAAAAAAAAGCAAAATTTTAATAAAAAAAACAAACCTAAAAAAATAACAATAAAAACTCTATTTTTTTGTACGATTTCCACAAAGCATGAACAACTTTGCTAAATCTTTTTCATTTTCGTTTTTCAGTTGCGCATGATGCAATCTGGCAATTAAACCGATGGATTTTTCAGTTCGTTCTGATTTAGATAATTTTTTGCCTAAATGTTTTTCTTCTTCATCCAAAAGAGAATTGATTTGAGTTTTTGAAACACCAGTTAATGTGGGCAATTTATCTAAAATTTTAGCCTTTTGAACAGACATGACGGATAAAGCAGGTTTTTGATGATTTTCATGCATAAGAGAAATCGCATAGTCACGAAAATCTATATTCTCTTCACTGTAAGATAAAACGATTGGATTTGCACATAAGAACTGCCACACTTCATGCGGTGTATTAACCAAATGATTTTCCAGCATTACTTTTTTCACTTTTTCTGCATGTTGAATGGTTGTTTTGCTTGCTTGACGAAATAAAGTTGGCATTTTTTTGGCCGCATTCAAATATTCCCAAGTGGTGAGACCATCCTTTGAAAAATAGCGCACAACTTCACGTATACTGCTTTCAGAAGAATCTGGTTTTCTGTAAAACAAACCACTTTCTTTTAAAGCACATTTCAAATATTCCCCAACAGACAAACCATCATTTTTGAATTTATCCGCTAAAGTGCAAATATTACCTTGAACGGTTGTCGGCTTTAAATTAAATAGATTTGGTTGTTTTAATACGGATTTCAAATAAGACGACATTGTTAATCCGTCTGTTGAAAAATAGCGCACAACCGCCTGAATTTTTGACACAACAGTTGCAGGATCCGAGCTTAAAAGAGTCGGATTTTTAATGGAAGCTTTTAACAAGTCTTGGTAGCTGATTCCTTCCTTTTGAAAGGATTTCGATAAACTTTCCAGTTTTTCCCTTGCTTCCTGTGTTTCTTGATAAAAAAGTCCGGGATTTTTTAAAGCAAGCTTAATGCATTTTTTATCATCAACGCCTAAAAACCGAACATAAGAATGAATATTTTGTATAACTTCCTGAGGCTTTAAAGATAAAATTTGAGGATGTTTTCGTGCGGCCTTTAAATACTTTTTTTGCGTTAATCCTTCGTGTTTAAAATAATCCAACAATTGTTGTGCGCTTTGATAGACAGATGATGGATTTCTGCCGAACAGGACAGGATTTTTCACTGCCATTTTCAAAATCTTTTCATTTGTCAGTCCTGATGAATGAAACTTGTGGGCAATACCTTCTATATTTTTTAAAGCTTCTTCGCACGACATCGCAAAAATTTCAGGGCGGGAAATAAAAATTTTTCGAACATCTTCGGGGGATCCATCAATTAAATCAGCCCATTGCTGAATCATATTGGGTGAAAATTTTCTTCTTTGCGCGTTATACAAGAAAAATTCCCAAACAACCGAGTTGATTTTTTTTATTTTTTCATACTCTGTTGATGAAAGCTGAAAGTAATCGCACGCTGAAATTAAAAACTCTGCGGCTTGCTTTTTGGCTTCAGCCGAACGTTTAACCCATGTAAAAAGGCGATAAGCTTCATCAAAACTAAATGGAGACATTTTTATTTTCTTCCATAGACATCTTCATACCGGATGATATCATTTTCATCCAAGGTATCACCTGCCTGGACCTCAATGAATGTAAGGGGCGTATCTGTCGCATTTTCCATACGGTGTTTTTGTTGGCGTTTAATGTAAATATGGGTATCCTGAGGAGCGGTGATCATTTTATCATCCAGCGTGACAGTACCTGTACCATTGGCTATCACCCAATGTTCGGCGCGATGTTCGTGGGATTGAAGGGATAATTTTTGATGGGGATTCACGACAATCCGTTTCACAATATAGCCTTCCCCCACAGCCAAAACTTCCCATATCCCCCAAGGGCGTTCACCCCGTTCACCTACTTTATATGCAATCATTTAAAATCCTTTCTTTTATGAAAAGCAGGATAAAACATTTTAAAGAAAAACACAAGGCCCAAAAATTATCTTGACAATCTGCTTTCTTTTGAATAGGATGAAAACGCCATGATGATGGCAGGAGGTGTCGAAGCCTCTTTCATACAGAAAGCCTTTCAGTGACCATTGGCTGGAAGGCGGTTGAATAGCCGTTTCGGTCAATAGGCCGCACTATCTTGTATGAAATAGTTTCGAACTTCCAGTCGCTGATCATCACAGCGAAATTTTTTAATATTTAGAGAAAGGAAAACGAAATGCAAAACAATATATTGAATAAGGAATATCATACCGCTGGATCCTCGGGTTCAGCTGACGCTGCCCCAAGGATGACAAAAAATAAACAATGCGCTGCCCCAAGGATGACAGAGAGTGGTCATTTCACCTCCACTTGTCATCCCTGCGAAAGCGGGGATCTCATAAGATTCCCCGTTAAACGAGGGATGACAGAGAAGTGTGGACGTTCCACCCCTTCATTGTCATTGCGAGGCGGCCTTGCCAACGAAGCAATCTCTGGCAGATTGCCACGCCCTATCGGGCTCGCAATGACGGGATATAAAAAAGGTGGGCTCGTAATGACGGGTGAGTGTGGCCGCAGTATGGTGGAAATGCTGGGTGTCCTGGCGGTGATGGGCGTCTTGAGTGTCGCAGGGATAGCGGGCTATAATTCCGCCATGAACAAACACCGCGCGAATGAGCTGTTAAATGAGGCCAGTAAGCGCGCCACAGTGGTGGCGGCGCAGGCCATGCAAGGACGGGAGACTTTTTCCATCAATGAATTTCCCAATAATGAAGCATTGAAGTTTAGCACAGAAGTGACACATGATAAAACAAATGGTCAATTTACTTTAACAATTTCAGGGGTAAGTGAAGCCATCTGTCAACAAATGAAGAATGCGATGGGCCCAATTATTCGGAAATTTGAGCCAGCCGCTTGCGCTGATGACGCCACAGTCAAGCTCACCTTTAATGACGATATGTCCACCGATTCGGTCGCCGCAAATCCGGCGATTGATCCCGGTGAAGAAGAAACACCGGATTGCGGGGCCCATGGGGAAGCGCAGGGCTCTGCCTGTGTGTGTGACCTCGGTTGGACGGGAACGGTATGTGATGAAGAAACAACACCGGATTGTAGCGGTCACGGGACTTGGAGCGGAGCGAAATGTACTTGTACAACCGGCTATTACGGTGAGGATTGTGCCGAGACCGAACAAACCGCCTGTGACGGGAACGATGATTGTGCGCAGGGTTATTTCTGTAATTACAATGCAAATGTGAGCTGCAGTAGTGGACCGACGGCATCCAAGGCCGGTACATGTGCCAAGATTTCCGCAAACCGCGGCGGGAAGAAGAACGGCTATATTTGGAGCCGGACGTTTATGGACTGGTACAGTGCGCAAAATTTCTGTGACGCACAGGATAAGGACCTGGTGACGGTGGAAAGCCTGAAGTGTTATAAGAACGGTACAAGCACGCAGTTTGCGAAGGACATAGCCCCGACCGATGGCTTTTGCTGTCAGGCGAACGGGACAACGTGTAATAATGACCAATGGACTGCCGGTGGGGAAACCCGTGCGAATGTGTTCAGTGCCGAGATTGTGGCCCTGAGGGAAACAATCGGAACAGAGCATTCTTATTTGACACAAAATATGACAAATAATTCCTGTTATGCGTTCATCGTGTACCTTAGCAATGGGGTCGTGAGCAACTACTCTCGGAGCAGCTACGCCTACGCTTTGTGCGAGTGAGTTGCCCGCATTTCAATTGGCTAAAAAAAACGAATCGGGGAGAAGAAAATCTTCCCGATTATCGTTTTAGCCAAAGATGGATTTCTAAGCCCTGCTCCAAGATTTCAACCAACGAGGCCAGGTTATCACGAAACAAGGGAAAGCGGCTCAACCTTTTAAGGCGGGGCAAATCCGATGGGTGGATGCAACTGCATTCATAGTCGCTTAAATCAACAGTTTCCCCTTCGGACATCCCCAATATCGGCAATTCACACTTTCCGTCAAACAAGGTCACTATACAATTCATCTATCCTCCTTTTGTATATACAGACAATCGTATAGTAAAAACAACTAAAAGTCAATATATTTTTATATTAGTACAACCAATTGGTGAATTTTACACCCAAAAAGATCCCCTTGGGCGAACCAAAGGGGACTTTATTGCAGAAAGGCGAATAAAAAAAGGGGGAGGTTTCGCTCTTTCCACAGCAGATGTTCGTAATATAGGGAGACTAAATGACACAAACATCTGACCCTGCCAGGCAGGATAGCGCCCATTATATCAGAGTTTATTATTTTTGTCAAGAGTTTTTTTATCATTTTTAAAAAAAGACTTGCTTTTTTGTAAAAAGAAAGGTATTATAGGGAGCAATCGGAGCGTAGCTCAGCCTGGTAGAGTACTAGCTTTGGGAGCTAGGTGTCGCTGGTTCGAATCCAGTCGCTCCGACCACTAAACTTAGAGTCGTCTGAAAAGGCGACTTTTTCAATTCCAACATCAATTCATCCTACGCTACCGCTTGAATAGCATGATTTAAAAATCTCCGACCTTCCAGCCGGAGATTTTTTAAGCAAGACTTACTCGCATAGGGCATAACCACTCTGATCGGTGCGACTCATGTCTCCGATGGCAGAACCACCTAGGCTTATTTCGAACGCCTCACAGGAATTATAACTGTCTACAGTCCAGAAAGCAAGATCCGATCCAAACGTATCCTTCAAGACTTGCCATTTGTCCGATGTCATTGTATTCCCAGTGGCGTCTTGACATTCAGAGGCTAAGCAATAATTACCTGATGGCTTGCTTAAATCTAAATCCGATAGGTTCACCAAGCGCTTACTTTGTGATTTACACCAGTTATTGGCCGCCCACCAAGTCATTGGTGTTGAACTATATACATACCCATTATAGGTCGCTGCAGCACCCGTTTTCCCCGATACCGTGTTCACGGTTCCAACACTGGTGCATGTCCCAGCATCCGGCAAAGAACAGCTAAACGTCGATGAGAAAATCTGACAATACTCATTTTGTGTGTCACAATCCGCATTACTGCTGCACACCTTGGTGTTATCAGAACAAGTACCAGTAGAAGAGACAACATGCCAATTGCTGTCAAAACAAGCAATTCCATCGGGGCAACCGCAATCAGCCCAGAAAGAACCTTCAGGACATGTAGGCATCGTACAAACACCATTCGTACAGCAGGGGGTAATATCTGGGCAATTGGTTGCTGGGCATTCTGTAGATGTCACATTCTTACAGGTATAATCCGAAGTGGATTCACCTTGTGCGCAATATTCACCTAATTCACATTTGCTAATGCATTTCCCATTACTGCACTGTTGACAACCTGCATCGCAATCAGATGGTCCTGAACATTCTTTCGCCCCAGCATTGTCGTCATAGGTTCCACTGTTAGTACCACTATCGCTGCCGGCGGTGACGCCGCGGCTCATGTCGGCATTAAAAGTGAGCTCAGAACAATCCTCTTTTGTGACCTTCATCACGGTGTTATCGCCTGTGGCTGACAGCATCTGATCGCAGAGTTCTGAAAGGCCATCGCCGGAAAGTCTCAAGGTAATTTGCCCATCAGCGATAGTGGCGGAAGAATCAAATGTGACACCGGCCACCGGCTCGGTGCCGAACTGGGCCAAAGAGATGGTTTCTGCATTGGGGGTAACCAGCAGTTGTCCCGCTACCATCACAGCGCGTTTGGAGGCTTCATTCAACACTTCGTTCGTCCGATACCGCTTCATGGCATTCGTATAGGCTGCCACCCCGGCAACACTCAAGACACCGATAACTGCCAGAACGCCCAGCATTTCCACCATAGAACGACCAGATTCATATTCATTTTTCATTTCAGATCTCCTTTGTTAAAATTGAACCTGAGAGTAGTTAAGCATAAACCAACAATTAAATCAACATATTTTTTCATTTTTTTTATTTTTTTCTTTTAATGGGGATAAACACCAATAAAATCAATGAAAAACAGTAATTTCAATACTCATGGATGTCTTTTCCTAAAGCATTTGTTTAGACTTAGTCACAAACGTTCTATTAAATGAACAAAGTTTTTAGTGGCTAACCAATTGAAACAGAAAGGAAAAATATGGAAGTTTATGGTTATATCCGTGTCAGTTCCAATAAGCAAACAATCGCTCATCAACACTTTGAAATTCAAAAATTTGCCAATATAAATCACCTCAATGTTGATAAATGGATTGAAGAAACTATCAGCAGTCGTAAAGCACTCAATAAAAGAAAGCTCGGGCACCTGCTCAAAAACCTTCACTCAGGCGATATTTTAATTACCACTGAAATATCACGCCTCGGTCGTTCACTGCTTGAAGTGATGCACATTTTGGAAACTTGCCTTAATAAAAACTGTCAAGTGTGGACAATCAAAGAAAACTATCGTCTCGGCAATGACATCCAGTCAAAAGTGATGGCGTTTGCTTTTGGAATCAGTGCTGAAATAGAGCGACAACTGATTTCCGATCGCACAAAAGCAGCTCTTGAAAGCGTCAAAAACAGCGGTAAAAAGTTGGGACGTCCATTTTCTGCACAGTCCAAAAAGCTGAAACTATCGAAAAACAAACGCAAAATTCAAAAACTTTTAAGTGCAGGCGTGAGTCAAAACAAAATTTCCCAAATCATGGGTGTTCAAAACGCCACCTTGAGACGCTTTTTAAAAAGGATGGAGTATACAAAAAGCATTCAAACTCCATAAAAAATGCGGGGATAGCAGTCCTAGGTCAAAATTGTTGCAAAAAAGCGTGTACTTGCACAACGATTTGTGTTAGAATGCCCCCTGTCAAAAGTGTGATGCATTGTGTGATTCATTTTGACTTGAACAAAGAGGAAAGCCTTGTAAAACCTTATGTTTCAGAAAAAATGGTCGGGGCCCAGTCGCTCCGACCATTTACAAAAGCACCATCCAAACGGGTGGTATTTTTTTAATTGATTGCGTTAGTAATGGATGCAAACCGGTTCGTCAGCCAATTTATCAGCACAAAGGGCCCCATGAAACGAGAATTTCCAATCAGTCGCTTAAGAGCCCTACGTAAAAACACATTCATAAACACCAAAAAATGCATACAAACAACTTGACAAAAACAATGGATAATGGTATCATCATGTCACTGTTATTTTTTTTAAAAAGAAAGATAAAAACTTAAAAAGATATGACTGAAAATTTAATTACAAACATAAGAACAAACGTGCAGGCGGGTAAATATGATCACTGTTTAGAAATAGCTTACAGTGTCTTAGAATCACTTTTTGACCAAAAAGTATCCCTACGTCCACAAATTTTAGATCTTTACAAAACCATATTAAAATCAGAAAAAAATCAAGGATTTAATTTAGCTGGAAGCTTCCTGGAAATGCGAAAATTTGCCTATGAAGAACCAGCCATGATCGGTCAGGTGTTAGATATGCTGAACACAGGATTACAATCAAATAAAAATGATGCTGATTCTTTAACCGAAGCTTATGGTGCTTTGGGATATATTGTTACAATAGACCCGTCACGGGCCGAAAAAGCGACTGCCACCATTCAAGAAACATTAAAATCGGATAAAAATAATGAGCGTTCTTTCAAAGAGGCTTATTTTGCGTTAGGTGAAATTGTCAAAGTTGATCCTTCGTTGGCCGAAAAAGCTTCTGCTGTCATTAAGAAAACAGAAGTCATAGCATGTGATAATGGTATCGCAGATGTTTTCGAGCATACTTTAAAACGCATTGAAGAAATAAAAAATTCTAAAGGCGAAACGGAATCTGAACCATCATTCAATGAAGAAAAGGTAATGGTGCGAAAAAGTAAAACGATTCCAGGAAAGGTCATTCAAGCTTGTATCAACAGGCAAAAAGGATAATATAACTCAAAGAAATAATTATTTGTTTTTATATAAAAACCCCAGCGTTATGGGGCTTTTATTTATTTCAAAATCACTCTTAAGAAATTCTTTTTACCCTTTTGAAGAAGAAGAGCACCCTTATCCAAATCTGCCACAGAAATTTGCTGTTCAGGTGCCGACACTTTCTTGCCATTCAAAGAAAGACCATTTTGTTGAATCAGGCGTCTGGCCTCGCCCTTTGAAGGAATAAAGCCCACCTTGACAACTAAATCCAAAATGCCGAGCCCCTGCTCTAAAGTTGCTTTTTCAATAGAGGCCGTTGGCACATCAGACATATCTGTTCCTTTAGCAAAAAGGGCTTTGGCGGCTTCCACTGCTTTATTGGCTTCCTCTTCACCATGGACGAGTTTTGTCACTTCATAGGCCATGCGGCGTTTTGCTGCCACAATATCAGATTGGCATAAAGCATCAATCTCAGCCGTTGGAATATCGGTGAAAAGTTTCAGCAACATTTCTGTGTTTTCATCTGCGATATTATAAAAGTATTGATAAAAGGCAAATGGGGTTGTCCTGTCGCGTGCCACCCAAAGGGTACCGCTTTCCGTTTTTCCCATCTTTTTGCCTTCCTTGGTCATCAAAAGCGGACAAGTCAGCCCAAAAGTATCAGGGCGTTCTGCGTGAGACTTACCTTCATCATGGATATTCATCTTGCGACTGAGTTCAGTCCCCGCCACAATATTTCCCCATTGGTCAGAACCACCAATTTCTAAAGAACAACCATAGGTACGATTCAAATACACAAAATCGTAGGCCTGCATCAGCATATAGCCCATTTCCAAAAAGGTAAGGCCACCGTTTTCCAAGCGCTTAGCATAAGCCTCAGAGGCCAGCATTTTTGCCACATTAAAATGCGTCCCCACCAAGCGCAAAAAATCCACATAAGTATGTTTGTTAATCCATTCGGAATTATCCAAGATAATGGCAGGATTATCGCCATCTGTTTTAATAAAGCGTTTCGCCAGTTCCTTAACCTCTGCCACATTATGAGCGACCGTTTCCTTGGTCATCATCTTGCGCATATCGGATTTACCCGTTGGGTCACCAACCAGCGCCGTTGCACCACCAATCACCAAAATACCATGATGCCCTTGATTTTGCAATAAACGGAACATCATCAAAGCAAAAAAGTGCCCGATATGGAGACTGTCTGCCGTTGGATCTATCCCCAAATAAAAAGTAATCGGTTTATCCCCGTCAATGTTTTTACGAACTTCTTCTTCATTTGTGACCTGATACACATAGCCACGTTCCTTTAAGTAATCAAAAAATGACATTTTAAACCTTTCTTTTTATTAAACTGATGGCATTTTAGCACAAGAAAACAGAAATTTCAATAAAAAAATACCCCCTAAAAAAACTGAAATCAGAAAAAAAGCTGGGCCATATTTATTTGATTTATGAATAAAATTCCTATTTTGGACCATACTCAAAATCCCCAGTACCAGCGTTACAGAAAAGTTTTTTACTAACGCGGTCAAACATACAGGGGGCACCAGCGTATTGGGATGATTCGGGGGAGAGAACGGGAATGAAATCACGAACAATGGCGGAATTATCATAAATTTTACAATACTCCATTTTGCCAATAAACATTCTGTTATCAGGTGTTCCATTGGTGTCCATAGCAAAAAGTTTCATCGTTAATGCGTTTGTAAATGTAGTATCATACGGACCTTGTAGTAATGTTCCATTCACAATTAAACCATCTTTTGAAAACTCTATAGTATAATCATTATTAATAGCAAAACCAGGTATCATTGACTTCCCATTACCAAAAAACGGATACCAACTTCCACCATTATCAGGATGCATATACAACCCAAAAGCATTAGTGGTAGCTAAAAAACGTGAACCAAAGATAAATCTATTTATTGCAGTAGGGTGTATCTTTGTTTGAACTTTTATATTATTATTACTAGTTATCCCCGTATCAATATATTGTGTACCATCGCTTTCCAAATAATCAACTTCTACGCATTTATTTTGACAGGTCTTTGTTTCAGCGTCACATATAACACATTCGTTTTCACCACAAGAATCATTATGTGTTGAACAATGCTGTGTATCATTTTCAGCGGTCATACCATCATTATAAATAAACAGAAAAGTATTCTCATTATCGCAAGAGGTGATGGGCGTGGTTGGGGTGGTTTCCTTACTCAATCGGCGGATAGGGGTACTTTCCCCAACCGTTCTTAAAATGTTTTCACAAACGGATTTTGACACCTTTGATACCTTTATCCCAAATTGTTTATAAAGACCTTCTGTTATCACATCCCCAAACTCACCAGCGGAAGTTTTATTGTAAGGTTCAAACTCAGAAAGGTTCGGCGCTTGATTATTAAAACCAATTTGTCCTGCCACCACAACGGCGCGGCGCTGTGCCTCACTTATTAAAGTATTCGCCCGATACCGATTCATAGCGCTGTTATAAGCCGCCATACCTGCCACGCCCAAAATCCCCATTATCGCCAATGTACCTAATGTCTCAACCATACTGCGCCCACATTGAGCGAATCGTGTTGAATGAGGCGCATTAAAGCCACGTCCAGTGGAT
>DFKU01000010.1 GCA_002373615.1 Alphaproteobacteria bacterium UBA3637
GCTGAAGATGGCACATTGCATGCCAGACGTCAGTTGATGTCTTTCCTGCGTGAAGAAAAGATGGTTGAAAAATTGATGACCACTTTGGTGAAACGTTATGAAAAACGCAATGGCGGATATGTCCGTGTGTTAAAGGCGGGGTTCCGTTATGGGGACAGCGCTCCAATGGCTATTGTGGAATTGGTGGATAGAGATGTGAACGCCAAAGGTCAAGATTCCGGTAAGATTGAAGTTGTTGAAGCAACCGAAAAAACAGAATCTAAAGCGGAAACAAAACAACCCAAAGTGAGTGCGCCAAAGCCCGAAAAGGCAGGTAAAATCACAGGGGCTGGTGTTGCGAAAAAGGCAACCGTTATCCACAAGACAAATAAAGGTGGTTAATTAAGGTTTTTACCTAAAAATGATCCCCGCCACTTCAGCGGGGATTTTTTTATATTACGATGCCCCTTCCTCGTCATTGCGAGCTTTAGCGAAGCAATCTCTCTATAGATTGCCACGTCGCCAAGTGCTCCTCGCAATGACATTTTTTATAAAAAGAGACTTGACATAGGTATTAAAATATGTAAAAATTGAGTTATGGAAAAAGAAAAAATGACATACTTGCTCTCCGCTAATTCAAATAAGTCTTTGAATAATAAGGACTTTTTGCGTATGGGGGGGGGGGTATTGCCAAGCTTTTTCATAATTTAAACTTAAGTAGAATTTTTAACAACCCACACGGATGGTCTAACCCCATCGGTGTTTTTTTATAACTTAAAATGAAAGGAAACAAAAAATGATGGAAGTATATTTTCCAAAACATAATTTAGAAAAACTGATTAATAAATATGACGGTACCTTGACTGAAAGGTATGAAGAAAATGGAAGAACTGTAGAGGCACATTATACCGACGGTAAAGGAAGTTTTTTGGCAGAGCGCACTGTTTATACAGGAAAACCTTTGGATAGAGCAAATCGAGAAACCACCTTTTTTAAAGACGGTGGAAAACCCTATTTAAGACGAGTTTATCGTGATAATCGATTGGTATTAGAACAGGGGTTAAGGGGGACAGTAATTGATCGGAGTTATGAAGAAAAATATGAATATAATGGTGATGAAGTTGTTCCTTCGTTTGTTATTGAAGAAAAGTTTGATGAAAATGGAAAAAGTTTATCAGTAAAAAAACAAAAAAATTTGTTGAAAAGAGCTTCAGAGGAAGGTGCTAAATTTGATTTCATGAAAGAAAAAGATCTCAATTGGAGATAATTATAAAGGAAGGAGTCTTAAGATGGGTATAATGTATTTTCCTGGTGAAAAACCGAGCGCTGAAGACAGAGCAAATATGATGGATAAAGAATCCTGGATTAAATCCAGAACAGACAATCCTGATAGATTGGGACGTGATTTTTGGAATAGAATGTACGATGATACTATGGATGGAGGCCTGCCTTTTCTAGAACTTTCAGAAGATATTAAAGAACAGATGACGAATGAATATCTGTCCAAAAATGGTTTTATTCTTGATAATCCAGAAGAATGGAAAAAGCTTTGGGGAGGAAGAATAGATAATTTTGCCAAGAATCAACCGATTGGAAATGAACTTAAAAAAATTCTTGATAATATGCGAGTTTCAGTGAGTAAAAAGAAATCTTCAACATTGCACAGTACTATTAAGAAGGGGCAGGAAAATAATATGCGGGCAATCAGGTCTAGAACCCAACAAAGAATAAACGAAAGGAAATAATATGACAGCCATTATGGGAAAAGAAGCCTGGATAAAATCCAGAACTGATAATCCAAATAAATTAGGACGAAATGTTTGGATTTCTTTGTATGAATTGAGGTCTAAAGGTGTTCAATTGCCTCCTCAATCAATGGAGGTATTAAAACCTCTTTATATGGATATGGAACGGGAATTTTTAATTAAAATGGGACTTCCCCCTAATGTGAATGATTCAAATTGGAAACTTATTTTGAATCATATGGGAAATACAGATTTAAATCAAAGTCAAGAAGCTATGAAAATGGGGCTCGGTGTAGTTTTAGGTTTAGGTGTTTCTGCACCACAAAAACCAACAAAAGCACCCACCGAAAAAATGGATAAAGAAACATGGATTAAATCCAGAACAAAAGATCCAGACAGAATTGGAAAAGATGTATGGGGTGCTATATATGATTTTACATCAGCAGGGAAAAATCTTTCCCCCACAGATGCTAAGGAATTAAAACCCCTTCATATAGAGATGGTAAAAGATTATTTTGAAAAAATGGGATTTTCTTATAGCCCTGATGCAATTAAGCGTGCTGCTGATTCTCAGCTTTGGACTTCTTTACTTGCGACCATGACGCAACAAGCAGAAGTAGCATCCTCTATTCAGGAAAGAATAATAAAAAGTGTTATGAATCAAGTAGGGGAAAAACCGAAAAAATCAGTTCTTGATACTTTAAAAGAGGCCTCTAAAAAGTTTTTACCAAAGCGGAATGATAAGGGTAGAGTGTAATTTAAAAGGGCGCGTTTAGCGCCCTTTTTTCAACACCATTTCAATCCATTTTTGGCTGACAGAAAAAAGCTTTTTATCGGGTGCTTTGGGGTTTGGATTATAAATCGCATAGGCCAGCAAATGGGCCTCTTCTTTTGTCAAAACATTTGGGGCAGAGGCCAACAAAAACGCCTGCCATGCTTCCTCTTTTAAGGGGGCAATCGCTTCGCGTCCATGGCGCGCCATCGCCACGCGCTTTAACAGTTGTGATAATAACTTTAACTGTTTATCGGGGGAAGCTTTTTGAATTTTCTTTAATTCCCGTGTGGCATAGGCAAGGGGTGATCCCATCCTTCTGTAAATAAGAATAAGCGCCACCATCAAAATAATGCCCAATATCACATACCATCCCCACGCCAAAGGCCAAATATCCGGTCGAACGGGGAAGTGCAGGGGCTTTAAACCGGTTAAGTCAATTTGTGATTCCATTTTTTATCCTAAACAAAATTCAGTAAACTCTTTCAAATAAGGGCTGTCCGTTTTTATGGGCAAATACCCCCAACCATATTTTTGGGCTGCGGTGCGCAGCAAATTCGTTTTTTCTTCCCATGTTTTCTTAAAATCTTTTTGCAGGTTGGCGCCTGTTGCGTCCAAAATCAAAGTTTCTTTTCCATCTGAATAAGGCAAAATTTCCTTTGGTAAATGGTGTTCTAATTCATCATAAATATGCACGCAAGTGATAGCATTTTTAAGGCTTATGTGCCCCAGCTGTTCCATATCCACAGGTGTTACATCATGAAAGTCGCTGAAAATAATCAGGCTGGCACCAGTCCTTAAATTGTGCCCCAGCTTTTTTAAAAGATCTGAAAACGAAACTGTCGATTTTTCCTTGGTGGGTTCAATTAAAGAACTTAACAGTGGCGCAATCAAATCATCGGCTGAGGTATTAGGTGTTGAAAAATAAAGCTTATCTTTCATCAAAGCATAGGCCAAACTTTCTTTTTTTTGAAGGGCTATAAAGGCAGAAAGCGCCGTCAAACGTCCGGCGATCACACTTTTAAAATGGCCATGTCCTGCAAAATGCATTTCATCACGTAAATCACACACCAAATAAATTTGTTGTTCTTTTTCTTCTGTATAAAGCTTAGTAAAAGGCTTGTTATATTTCGCCGTCACGCGCCAATCAATTTGACGAATATCGTCTCCTGGTTGATACATGCGGACTTCTTGAAAGTCCAATCCTCGCGACCGAAAAGGGGATTTTTTGTCGCCAAAACCAGTCAAAGACACTTTATTGTTGGTTGGTAAAGTCAAACTTTCTGCCTGTTCTTTCAAACCGGCTAAATCGGGTAATTCCAATAAAACAGGGTTGACAGCCATTTTTCCCCCTATGGCAGTGGCACCAATTTCATCAATTTATCCAAAATCATATCGGCTGTAATGTGTTCGGATTTAGCCTCAAAGGAAAGTACCAAACGGTGGCGCATGACATCGTGAATTAAATCTGTGATATCACCGGCCGTCACGAATTCATGACCATTCAGCCATGCATTTGCCCGTGCACAAATATCCAAAGCAATTGTGCCACGGGGGCTGACCCCATAGCGCAAGTATTTGGCAAGCTCCGGATCATATGCCTCCGGATGACGGGTGGCCATAACAAACTGAACAATATATTCTTCCAATTCCGGAGCCATCGGAATATTTAAAACTTCCTGACGGGCGGCCATAATTTCCTTTTCCTTAATTTTTGAGAAAGCGGGGAGGGGCTCCTTTTTTTCTTCCTTTTGAATCAGCTTTAAGATTTTTCTTTCTGAATCAATATCTGGATGATTGATAATCACATACATTAAAAAACGATCCAGTTGAGCTTCCGGCAAACGATAAGTCCCTTCGTTTTCAATGGGGTTCTGAGTCGCCATCACTGTGAACAAAGGAGGCAGTTGATAGGTTGTATTCCCGATTGTTACTTGACGTTCCCCCATCGCTTCCAACAGGGCAGATTGCACTTTTGCCGGGGCGCGATTTATTTCATCTGCCAAAATTAAGTTATTAAAAATTGGGCCCTTTTGAAAATAAAAAGTTCCTGTAGCTGGACGAAATACATCGCTCCCAGTAATATCGGCTGGCAACAAATCCGGAGTGAATTGAATACGGTGTGCGACAGCATCAATAGCGTTGGAAAGGGTTTTGACGACCTTGGTTTTTGCCAATCCTGGAGCGCCTTCCACCAACAAATGTCCATCAGAAAGTAGGGCAATCAAAAGCCTGTCCACTAAAGCAGGTTGACCGATAATTTGGGAATTGATGTATTCTCTTAATTTTTGAAAAATTTCTTGATTTTGACTCATAAGAACCT
The DNA here is from genome assembly GCA_002373615.1 of Alphaproteobacteria bacterium UBA3637. Classification (GTDB taxonomy): domain Bacteria; phylum Pseudomonadota; class Alphaproteobacteria; order CAAHEQ01; family UBA3637; genus UBA3637. Next base: position 4,820 of record DFKU01000010.1, read on the forward strand.
CCTTAAGAAGGAATATAATTTCTTTTTTCAAAAAAAGCAATTATTATTTTATTGACAAGAGTAAAATAAATAAGTATTGTTAAGGAAAAGGAGGAAAAATGTTATCTCTGATAATTGCATCACTTGTTCAAAGTATTACTGAATTCTTGCCCATCAGCTCATCCGGGCATTTGCTTTTGTTGTCCCATATGGGTGTTTCTAAACCGAATTTAGCAATGGATATTTTGTTGCATTTGGGGACATTGATAGCAGTTTTGATTTACTTTAGGGAAGATGTAAAAGAAGTTTTAAAGGGATTCCTTCCAAAAGCCAAAACGCGCCAATTATTATTGCAACTAATTGTGGCAACACTCCCTATTGTTATCGTGGGATTCTTTTTTGCGGAATGGATTGAACATGTATTCAGAGCGCCCGTTGTGGTGGCTTACACCGCCATTATTTTTGGGGTATTGTTATGGATAGCGGATAATTATTTTCCAGCACATCAACGCTTAAATCATATGAACTTAAAGCATGCTTTTTTAATCGGTTGTGCTCAGGTTTTTTCTTTGATTCCAGGGTCATCCCGTTCTGGTACCACAATGACCTGTGCGCGTATGCTGGGGCTTTCCAGAACGGATAGTGCCCGTTTTTCAATGCTTTTGTCCATTCCGGCAATTTGTCTGGCTGTTTTGTATGCCCTGTGGCAAGGAATCAATGGAGAACTGATTTTACCTGCGGTTGGGGAATCTTTGGGGGCAATCGGATTAACTGCTGTTTTTGGCTTTTTTGTGATTAATTTTTTAATGATATGGGTACAAAAAGCCTCCTATACCATTTTCGCTGTGTACCGTATTTTATTGGGAATCGGGCTTTTGATTTACCTGTCCTTCACGTAGGACGAATAAGCGAATAGCACTTGATAAATTTCCTTGATGGGCATTATCAATTTGTATTAAAAGTTGTCGAACAGAAGTATTCTTACGTTTGGCAATATTTTTTAATTCTGTCCAAAATTCATCTTCCAAAGCAACGCTGGTGCGGTGTCCGGACAGTTCCACAGAATGTTTGCGCATTATTTTTTCCTTGCAAATAGATCAATGACTTCGGCTGTTTGCTTGGGCTCTGGTTCTTTTTCTGTCAGGGCTGGGAAAGTTAAGGCTAACCCTGTCACCGGATTTGCAAACACCATTAAAGTTTCATAAGGAATAACAACTTGGCTGGCCACCCCACCAAAGGTCAAAACAACCTCTATCGCATTGGCGGTTAAAACCAAATCTTGAAATTGATGTTGTAAAACAATGGTTATATTTTGGGGGTATTTTGCCCGCACAAAATCAGGAATCGTTGCTTTTGGTGTTTCAAATTGCAGGACATAATAGTCCTCGCCTTGCAGACCATTTTGGGCGACATCTTCCAAAATGTCACGCACAACCTTATAAAGTGCCTGTCTGATTTTGATGTTTTCCATTTATCCCTCTTTTTCCAAATCTGTAAAGCGGCCGTATTCGCCATTAAAGTAAAGTTTTACAGTTCCCACAGGTCCATGTCTTTGTTTGGCAATAATGGCTTCTGCTAAATTGGCCAAATCCTTTTTCTTTTGTTCCAATTCAGCCATACGCAATTGAAATTTTTCAGGTGTTTCATTAATACGTCGTTCGGGCTGTTCGTTCTGTAAATAATAAATTTCACGATACACGAACATCACGATATCGGCGTCCTGTTCAATAGACCCGGATTCACGCAAATCTGACAGCATCGGGCGTTTATTGTCGCGTTGTTCCACCAAACGCGAAAGCTGTGACAATACCAACACCGGCACATCCAATTCTTTGGCCATTATTTTTAAAGAACGGGTCATTTCGGAGAGTTCTTGTACGCGATTTTCGGTGCGTTTATTGGAAGAAATCAGTTGTAAGTAGTCAATGACTATCAAGCCTAAACCCTTTGTTGGGTCGCGTTTTAAGCGACGCGCTCTATTTTTAATCGCTGTGACTGTAATCCCTGGAGTTTCATCCACGTATAAAGGAACACGGGAAAGTAAATCCACGCCAGCCGCCAAATCATCAAATTGTTCTTCGGTGAGTTTCCCTGTCCGCATCAGATGGTTTGAAACATTAGCTTTGGAGGACAGAATTCGCCCTGCCACCTGTTCGGCCGACATTTCCAAGGAAAACAGGGCAACTGATTTTTTAACCGCTCCTTCTTTTTTGTTTTCTTTTTCAAAATATTGAGCTGCATTAAAGGCCATTGTGGTGGCAAGGGCAGATTTCCCCATGGCAGGACGCCCTGCCAAGATAATCAGGTCAGAATTATGTAATCCACCCAACAACTTATCCATATCCACTAAACCCGTTGGTACCCCGGATAATCCGTTGGGATTGTTCATGGCATTTTGGGTGGAAGTCAGCGTTTGACTTAAGGCGGTTCCTAAAATGACAGGGCCTCCGGAAAGTTCCCCCTGATTGGCCAAATCATACAGTTCTTTTTCGGCAGCTTCCACTTGACGAATAGCACCGTTTTCCAAACTTGCATCAAAAGCATTATTGACAATTTCAGTTCCCAAATTGATTAGTTGCCGACGTAAATAGCAATCCAAAATTTCATGACCATAATCAGCCACATTGATAATACGTACAGAAGCCCCCGCCAATTTTGCCAAATATTCCACGCCCCCAACATCTTTTAATGCATCATCATGGGCAAAAAGCGCCTTTAATGTGACGGTGTCTGCAATACGTCCTTGCTCAATAAAGGAACGGCAGGCTTCATAAATCTTCCCATGGACAGGATGGGCAAAATGATTGGGTTGCAAAAATTCGGATACTTTTTCTAAGGCACGATTGTTCACCAAAATAGCCCCTAAAACAGCTTGTTCAGCCTCAATATTTTGGGGGGGGATTCGATCATTTCCTTGAATGATATCCATTGGCAACCTCATTTAAAAAAATAAACTGTTTTTCTTTTACACTTTTTTATAAAAAAAATCAACCTTTTTATTTGCATTTTTCGTAAATTTTGTGTAAGGTGGTAAAAAAGGAGATTCAAATGATTGGAAAATTGACAGGTTTAATTGATTCATTTTATGAAAACTATCTGATACTGGATGTGGGTGGCGTTGGATATCGTGTCTTTTGTTCCGCTAAAACCATGGGAAAAATGCCTGAAAAGGGTGGAACGGCCAGTCTTTTTATTGAAACTCAAGTGCGTGAAGATCATATCCACCTGATTGGTTTTGCGGATAGCACCGAACAGCAAATGTTTAATCTTTTGAGCACAGTTCAAAGCGTAGGGGCAAAGGTTGCCTTGGCGATATTGTCTGCACTTTCCCCAAATGAAATTCAAATGGCGGTCATGACGGGGGATAATAAAGCCTTTACTCGTGCCAATGGGGTTGGCCCCAAATTGGGTGTGCGCTTGGTGACGGAATTAAAGGGGAAAATGGGTTCGTTGGGGGCTAATGAAGAAATGGTTGTATCTACAGGGGCAGGAGCACCTGTTCATAATACGGCAATGGAAGAAGCCATTTCAGCTTTGTCAAACTTGGGGTATGCCCGTATTGAAGCCGGTATGGTTGTGGGCAATATCTTGCGCCAAAATCCGAATGTAGCAACACCGGAACTTATTCGTTTGGCTTTACGTGAAATTGGAAAGGGGAATATATAATGAGAAAAGTAATGTTTGTTTTGTCTTTGTTTTTTATAGGACCGGTTTTTGCTGAAATAGCCGATATGGATGTGAACAAAGAACTCTTTATTGATGAGGCAGGTCTCTATCGTTATAGACGTGCTGAGGAGATGTATCAGAAAAATTGCCACGATTCACCTACAGAAGAAATCAGAAGTAAGTGTATGGCTGCAGAAAAAGCCGTTTGGGCTAGAGGAAAAACACAAGAGGAAATTCGTCGTCAAGGCACCCTGTTTTCTGGAAAATTAAAAGAGCATTTTAAAGGAAAAGATAAATATTTTTATGTGAAAGATGGTAAAAAGGCCGAACAAATTCGCTTGTTGTTGAATCGGTATTATTTTGAAAACGGCATATTATATGATATAAAAACAGAGGCGCCGTTTACTGGGGAAATTGTGATTGGTGGGGTAGAAGGATTATCGGCTGATGAAAAATCTCCTCGTTTTATCGCCCAACAAAAATATGAAAATGGTGTGCCTGTTGGAGCTCCAGGATTGGTTTCGGTTGAATAAAAGTAAGGATAAAAATGGTTGAAAATCGTGTGATAGCGCCGCAAAAGCAAGAAGGGGATGAAGAACTCTATCGGGGACTTCGTCCGCAAAGTTTGGATGATTTCGTGGGGCAAAGGGCTTTGTGTGAAAATCTGCGTGTCTTTGTGAATGCTGCGCGGGATAGAAAAGAAGCAATGGATCACGTGTTGCTCTTTGGTCCCCCGGGATTGGGTAAGACGACTTTGGCGCAAATTGTGGCCAAAGAATTGGGTGTCAATTTTCGTCCGACTTCCGGCCCAATGATTTCTAAAGCGGGTGATTTGGCGGCTATTTTAACAAATTTGGAGCCAAGAGATGTCCTTTTTATTGATGAAATTCACCGTTTGAATCCTGCGGTGGAGGAAGTCCTTTATTCCGCCATGGAAGATTTTCAGTTGGACGTGGTAATTGGGGAAGGACCGGCGGCGCGCTCTGTTCGGATTGATTTACCGCATTTTACTTTGATTGGGGCAACGACACGGTCAGGGCTACTTTCCAATCCTTTACGCGATCGTTTTGGGATTCCTTTACATTTGCAATTTTATGATGTGGATGATTTACAAAAAATTGTGGAACGCGGGGCGCGTCTGCTTGATTTGAAAATGACATCCGAAGGGGCGCATGAAATTGCCAAACGCTCACGGGGAACACCACGAATTGCGGGCAGACTTTTGCGCCGCGTGCGCGATTTTGCCGGCAATAAAACAGTGGATTTTGATATTGCCGATATGGCATTGACTCGCCTAGAAGTTGATAAAGCCGGTCTTGATACCATGGACAGACGGTATTTACGCTGTATCGTGGATAAGTATGCAGGGGGGCCCGTTGGGGCAGATACTTTGTCTGCGGCACTTTCCGAGGAACGGGATACTTTGGAAGAAGTTATTGAGCCCTATTTGATGCAACTGGGGTTGGTAATGCGCACCCCGCGGGGCAGGGTGTTATCACCTGCGGGTTATACGCATTTAGGACTTAAAACACCCCAACAATTGACCCAACCTGACCTATTAGATGAGGTAAAGTAATACTTTAACTTCATTAAATAATATATTGAAAGATAATAGAAAATGATACATGAATATACTTTTCGGATTTATTATAAAGATACAGATGCCAGTGGGATTGCGTATCACGCGAATTACCTGGCGTATGCTGAACGCGCACGTACCGAAATGTTTATTGAAGCAGGGCTTCCGCTTTCCGTCTTAAAAGAACGGGGGGATTGCTTTGTAATTCGCAGAGCCGAGATTGATTATCGTTATCCGGCGCCACTGGAATCTGTTGTCACAATTAAATCATGGATATCCGAAATTCGGCCGGCCAGCTGTGTGGTGGTGCAAGAATTTTGGATTGAGGATAAACACATTGCAACTGTCAAGTTACAGGCCGCCAGTATTGATGATAAAACTTTGCGTCCGAAACGCATGCCTCAAGATGTGAAAGCTGTTTATGAAAAATATTTAAAAGAAGGAGAAGAAAATGCAAAATGAAGTAGCACACAAAACAATTTCCATGATGGGAATGTTCCAAGATTCTGATTTATTTATGAAATTATTGATGTTGGCCTTGTTGTTTGCCAGTGTTTGGTGTTGGGCCATTATTATTGATAAGGTCATTGTTTTACGCCGAACACGGGAAAAAATGAAGGCCTTTGAGGAAAAATTTTGGCACGCCTCCAGTTTGGCTGAATGCTTTAAGGATATGCCCAAAAAGCCAAAAGACCCGCTTTCTTTAGTCTTTATAAACGCTTATCAAGAATGGATGCATTTGCAAGGAAATAAAGCCAAAAATCTTTCTATCAAAATGGAAGAGCGCCTTTCAAAAGTCATGCAAATTACCATTGATAAGCAAGTGGAAAAATTGGAAACGAAAATGGAATTTTTGGCTAGCACGGGTTCGGTAGCGCCTTTGTTAGGTTTGTTTGGAACGGTGTGGGGGATTATGAATTCCTTTAATGCGATTGGGGCGATGCAAAGCGCCAACATTGCAGCCGTTGCGCCGGGAGTTGCTGAAGCCCTTCTTACAACCGCAGTGGGGTTGATTGCCGCGATTCCTGCGGTTCTGGGATATAATAAAATTACCAATGATATCAATCGGATTGCGGGCAGAGCAGAAACTTTTTCCAACGAATTGGCAACTGTTTTAGCCACTTCTCAGGAGGGCGAATGATTCAAAGGCGCCGAAAAAATCAAATTAAGTCCGAGGTCAATTTGACCCCCTTGATTGATATTATGACTTCGCTTTTGGCGATTTTTATGATTACAGCCCCCTTGATGACAACGGGGATTCCTTTGGATTTACCCAAGGGTGATGGTAAAGCGATTTCCAGCCCCGAAAAAACTTTGGATATCAGTATTGATGCTAAAGGAAATATTTTCCTGGGGGAACAAAAGGTAAAGCAGGGGGAACTTGTCAAAAAAGTCACCGCTATTGTGCAGGAAAATCCCAAGATTCAAATGATGATTTCGGGTGACAGAAAAGCCGATTATGGAAATGTGATTGAGGTAATGGCGTTGCTGCGCAGTGCCGGATTTACTCAAGTGGGGCTTAAAACGGACGCCGAAGTGATGAAAGAAAAGGGGTAATTTTTGAGCAAATCTTTTCTTTGGTCTTTGTTGGGGCATATTCTCATCATCTTATTGATGGTGTTGGATTTAAGCTTTGGGTTCAAAAAGCATGAAGCAACACCGCCCGCCATCATGATGGTGGATTTGACAAAGGTCAAGATTTCCAATAAAACAAATTTGCCGCAAAAAGCTGTTTCAAAGAAAAAGACACCAGTTAAAACTGTCCCCAAAAAGCAAGAAAAAAAGATGGAATCTAAGCCCATTCCCAAACCAGTTCAAAAAAAGATAGAGCAAAAGCCCTTGGTTAAACCCAAGGAAACACCTGTCAAAGAGGCAAGTCCTGTAAAAATGCCGGAAGTCAAAAAAGAAGAAGTAAAACCTTCCCCAAAAAAGCAAGAAAAGAAATCTAATACGGATTTACAAAATTTGTTGGCCAGTGTTGAAAAGGTGCGTAAAGCCCCCACCATTAAGGAAACCCCTGAGGAAATGCCTCAAGAAACAGAAGGAATCCTGGGGGGGACAGAGGGGCGCATTGATCAACTTTTAACGATTTCTGAAAAAGACTTTTTGGCCTCAGAACTTCAAAAATGTTGGAATGTGAATGCTGGGGTGGAACGCGCGGATGAAATTGTGGTTGAAATCAAGGCTTGGATCAATAAAGACGGCACAGTGCGTGATGTCAAAATAATGAATAACATGCCCATTTCATCCTTTAATACTGTGGCGGAAAGTGCCAAACGAGCTGTCTATGTTTGTAATAATAAGGGTGTTGATTCGCCTTTCAGAATTTTGGCCGAAAAATATAGCGACCATTATGGCGATTGGAAAGAAATTTCTTTAAGATTTAACCCGTTACAAGGGATTCAATGATTTTCTAAAACTTCTTGGATTTTATTGAGTAAATCTGCCAAAGCAAAAGGTTTGGAAATAAAGTTAAAGGGCAGTTTTTCTTCGCCCGTGTGGCGTTCAAATTGTGCCGAATAGCCGGACATTAAAATGGCCTTTAAATAAGGATGAATCTTTAAAGCTTCCCCAATCAATTGCTCGCCATTCATGCCTGGCATAACCATATCAGTAATCAATAATTTAGCCTCTGGTAGAGTTTTAACAGCGGTTAAAGCTTCTTGTGCATTGGTGCATTCAATAACTTCAAACCCCTTCATTTTTAAAACTCTTGCGACAACCAAGCGAATGCCATCTTCATCATCTGCCAAGATGATTGTTCCGGCCATAGATGGCAAAAAGACATTGGGAAGAGTTTGTGGGGGTGTTTGTTGTTGAGGAACATCTTCTTCCTCAAATCGTGGCAAATAAATAGTAAAGGTAGTACCCACATTTTGTTCGCTATCCACATAAATGAAACCGCCAGCGCTATGGATAATACCATAAACAGTGGACAGTCCTAAACCAGTACCTGATTCAGCTGTTTTTTCTTTTGTTGTAAAGAAGGGTTCGAAGATATGTGCTAAATTTTCTGGAGCAATTCCAATTCCGGAATCATGTGCCGTTATTTTAATATAGTCGCCGGCAGGAACTGTTTCTGTTCCTAAAAGTTTCGATTTTTTAATTTTTTCTTTTATAATTGAAATCTTGAAACTTCCTCCATTTGGCATGGCGTCTTTTGCATTGATAGCTAGATTTAAAAAGATTTGAGTTAGTTGGTTTGGATCTAAACGAATGCATCCTAAATTGCGTTTCATTTCTATATCTAAAGTACAAGCCGGGGCAATACTGCGTTGCAATAAGGGGGTTAAATCTACAAAAGAATCATGAACCGAAATCAATTTTGTTTGAGTAGGGGTTTTGCGTGAAAAAGTGAGTAAGCGTCCCACTAAAGAAGAAGCTTTTTTTGCATTGCCCTTTATCTGCATCAGATCAGAGAAAGATTCATCCCCCATCGGATGACGTTGTAAAAGTAAATCTGTAAAACCAATAATGGCTGTTAAAATATTGTTAAAATCGTGAGCAATACCACCAGTCAATTGACCAAGTGCCTGCATTTTTTGATCCTGAGCTACTTGCATTTCTAATTTTTTGCGAGGTGTTATATCAAATAAAGAACAAACAAGAACATCCTCTTTTATGTCCCAAAAGGCATGAAAAGTTTTTGTTTGTGTTGAATCTTGTAAATTTAATCTTAATTCCGTTGGGGTATCAATAGAAATTTTACTGTCTAATTTATCCCAAGTTTCTTTTAATGCTTTTTGGGCTGAACTTTCCCAAAGCTCTTCAAACGGGAGCTCTAATAGATCTTCAACTTTCTTGTCTAAAATTTGGGCGGCTGCTTTATTTGTTTTTAAAATAACATGTGTTTTGGAATCTAAAAATAGGCTAGGAACAGATAAATTTTGTATTTTTGATTCTTCAAAAACAAATTGTTTTTTTGTGCCTAAAATTAAATTTTCATTTGCTGCTGTTATCAATTTTTCTGACCATATGCCACGATTGAGCAAAATTGTATTTTTATTTTTTCCAATTAATTCTGGTAAATCCAGTTTGATTTCATTTATAAAAGCCAAGTTAACATACAATAGAGTTCCTTCTTTGTCTGCTAAATAAATGGAGGTATCTAATTCACGAACAGTTTCCGCTAATACATCTAATTGCGATTCTAATTCATGATAGGATTTTTGGGGTAATGTTTTATCTGTTATGGCAATAAGTGTTGCTTTTGTAAGAGGGACCAATTGTACAGATAAAATATTTTTCCCATTTTCAAAAGTTGAAGAAAAGGATAAATGATGATCATAAGCCTGTAAAAGATTTTCATATTCTGTTTTGGGATTATAGTCTTTTAAAAAGCTAAAAGGGTCGTTTTTCAATCCCAACAAAAGAGAACCTTTAGCATTGGTATATAAGATTTTGTTTAAATAGGTTCTGACCTGACAAGCCCTGGGATCCGCTTGTAAAATTTGTTGATAAAGATGTTTTTTAGGTCTGATAAACATAGGGGCATTATACAACTTTTTTTATAAAAATCCATCCTTTTTTATAAAAAAACTCTTGCAAAAGAAAAATTTCTTGTTTATACTTTTTTTGATTAAAATAAAAAAGGAGGAAAGATGGGAGTGAATTCTGTGCTTTTTATCGCCAGTGAAATGACACCTTTTGTTAAAACGGGTGGACTTGGTGATGTTGTGGGGGCGCTTCCTAAATCTTTGGCTAAAATGGGGGTTGATGTTAAAGTTATTATCCCTTTGTATTCCTGTATTGATTATCAAAAATTTGGACTTCATAAAGTAACAGAGGGTAACTGTGTCAATATGGGAAATTGCCAAGAATTTTTCTCGGTTCATCGGTCTAAATATGTTTCTGGTGTCGACACTTATTTCATTGAATTTAATAAGTATTTTGAAAGAAATGGGGTCTATGATGATAAATTGACACGCATAGGGTATCAAGACAACGGGTATCGTTATGCGTTTTTTGGACGAGCAGCTCTTCAAACGGCAAAAGATTTGGGGATAAATGCAAAAGTATTACATTTGCATGATTGGCAAACGGGCCTTATTCCTTATTTTATTAAGACCTCATGTGATCCGTTTTTTAAGGGAATGAAGACGCTTTTGACAATTCATAACTTGCCTTATCAAGGACGCTTTGGGGCAGATGTGGTGCCTTATGCAGGGATTGGTTGGGATGCCTTTAATGCAGGGGCCTTTGAAGATTACGGATGTATCAATTTCTTGAAAGGTGGTATTCGTTTTGCGGATAAGCTGAACACGGTTTCCCCTAACTATGCGCGTGAAATTTTGACACCAGAATTTGGGGCGGGGTTGGATTGGCTGCTTCGTGAACGCCAAGCCGATTTATCTGGTATCTTAAATGGCATTGATACAGAACTTTGGAATCCGAAAAAAGATTTGATTATTCCTGAAAAATATTCGTATAAAACAGCCCGGAAAAAAGAAGAAAATAAGAAATATCTGGTTCAAAAATTTGGCTTGGAAAGCACACAAAAGCCCTTGATTTCCATGTGTGTTCGGTTGTCTGAGCAAAAAGGAATTAAAATGTTGGCTGAATGTATTGAGCCAGTGCTTCGTAATATGGAAACACAATTTGTGATTATGGGACAGGGTGAAAAATGGGCAAATGAATATTTTGGATCCCTTCCCTTTAAATATCCGGGAAAGATTGCCGTAGATATCGGTTATAATGCTGAAAAGGAACATTTAATGTGTTCGGGGGCTGATTTTGCTTTGGTGCCATCGTTGTATGAACCTTGTGGTCTCACGCAAATGGTCAGTCAAACCTATGGGGCACTTCCAATTGTGCGTTCTACAGGGGGGTTGGAAGATACCGTCTTAAACTATAATGAGTATTATGGGGTAGGGACAGGCTTTAAATTTAATGATGTATCAGCCAGCGCCCTTTATAACACAATAGGGTGGGCCAATGCAACCTATTACGATCGTCCTGAGCATATAACTCGTATGCGTGAAATGGCGATGCAGAAGAATTATTCATGGAAAGAATCTTGTAAAGATTATCAAAATTTATATCAACAAATGTCAGGAGAAATTTTATGCAAAAAATCAACGTAGCGATTATTGGTTGGGGAAATGTAGGGCGCGGTTGTAAGCGCGCCATATCCGAAACAAAGGATATGAAATTAGTTGGAGTTGTGCGCCGTCCCGTTTCACTCTATAAAGATCGAGAGGAATTACAAGATACCAATGTGGTGTCTGATATCTCGGAATTAAAAGATAAACCTGATGTTGCTTTGTTGTGTGTTCCTTCCCGTGAAGTCCCTGAAAAAATTAAGGAAATGCATGCATTGGGGATTTCCACTGTGGATAGTTATGATGAACACTCTGAAATATATAAACTGAAACAAGAGGCGGATATTTCGGCTAAAGTCAACAAATGCGTTTCTGTTTTATCTGCCGGTTGGGATCCTGGGACCGATTCTGTCGTGCGCGCTTTAATGAAAATGGTCTCAATCACAGGCCATACAACAACGACCTTTGGGGGTGAAGAAGGAGGGCGCAGTATGGGGCACACGGTGGCTGTAAAGGCTATTCCTGGTGTGGTAGATGCGGTCTCTTTGACACTGGCCAATGGCCGCGGTAAGCACAAACGTAAAGTTTATGTTGTGGCGGATAAAACAGCTAATACCAGTCAACTGGAAAAAGCCATTCAAAAAGATCCTTATTTTATTGACGATCCAACGGAAGTTATTTTTGTAAAAGATATCAATAAATATAATACCCTGCATCATGAAGGTGAGGTGGAGCGTACGGCGCAGGAAGTGACTCAAAAATACCATGTTTCCGGGACGAATCCTGAATTTACGGGCAATGTGATGGTGTCGGCGGCACGCGGTGTCATCAATTCAAAAAATCGTGAAAATTGGGGAGCTTATACTTTAATTGAATTGCCTTTGGTGGACTTTTTGTACGGGGCTACTTTAAAGGATAAGTTAGAGGGATATTAAAAAAATTCAAAAAACTTTTGAAAAAATTTTGAATTTATGATACTCTAAAAAGATATTTTGAAAGGAAAAAACGAGATGAAAGCAAAAAACTCTTGTGTATTAGGAATGTTATCAGTTCTGTTTTCTACCACAGTTCTAGCAGAAAATTTGCAGGATGTTTTGGTTTATTCTTATGAAAATAACCTGACAATTTCGGCTGAGCGGGCAGGACAAAGAGCCACGGATGAAAATGTTGCAAAAGCAAAATCCGGTTATCGTCCCACTGTTGTGGCGGAAGGATCTGTGGGACGCTCCTATAATAAATTGGATTATACCAATCCTTTGATGGATGATGGGGAAAAATATTATCAAAATCCAACGTCTGCTCAGGTTAAATTTGTTCAACCTATCTTTTCCGGACTTTCAACGGTTAATTCTGTTCAAGCGGCAAAAAATCAAGTGAAAGCCGGTCGTCATTCTTTGGTAAATACAGAACAAGCTGTTTTACTGGATACAGTGGCAGTTTATATGGATGTTATTCGGGATAAAGCCGTTTTGGAATTACAAGAGCACCAAGAAAAAGTTTTGAAGGAACATTTGGCTTCTTATAAGAAACGTTTTAATGCCGGTGATTTAACCAGAACAGACGTAGCGCAATCTGAGGCACGTGCTTCCGGGGCAACAGCGGCCAGAATTGCGGCGCAAGGTCAATTAAAAGTCTCAGAAGCAAACTTTTTTAGTGTTGTTGGGGAAAATCCCGGGAAATTGGAAGATGTGAAAGAAATCGGCTTTATCTTGCCACAAACGATGGAAGAAGCTCTGGATATGGCCTTAAAAAATAACCCTAAAATTTTGGCTGCAAACTATGCCAAAGAATCGGCTAAATATGCAGTAAAGGCTAAAAAGGGGGCTTTGGCACCATCCGTTAATGTGGGGGGGGGTGCAGGACGTCAAAAGGAAAACATTTCCATTGATAAAGACGATTACTGGCAAATACAAGCAAACTTAACGGTACCACTCTATCAATCGGGTGCCGAATATGCCGATATTCGTCAGGCCAAACAAACGGAAAATCGCTATAAAATTTTGTGGAGTAAGACCCTTCAGGATGTTCATGCTGAAGTGGTGGCTGCTTGGGAAAATTATACAGCCTCAAAGGCGCAAATGGAATCTATAAAAAGCCAGATTAAAGCCTCCGAAATGGCCTTAAAAGGGGTGATTCGTGAAGCCAAAGTGGGCGCCAGAACGGTTTTGGATGTTTTGGATGCAGAACAGGAGCATTTGGACAATCAGGTGATGTTGGTTAAAACACATCGTGATGAAATCGTGTCGGCCTATGCTTTGATGTCAGCCATTGGTCAGATGAATCCTGATGGGCTTGGGTTGCCGGTGGAAGCCTATGATCCCAAGGAATACTATGAATCCGTGAAAAATAAATGGATTGGTTACGGAATAGGGGAATAACATGGCTGAAGAAGAAATGTCTATGAATGAAATTTTGGCGTCCATTCGTGAAACGTTATCTACGGAATTGGGGGAAAAACCGAACAATGACAACTTAGATACTGAATTGGACGATATCTTTATTTTGACACCCGAAATGCGCGTGGATGAAGTAAAAGTTTCTTTGGAAGAAAAAATGCGCCGTGTTTTGGAAAAAATGTCCTCAGAGCCTATTGAACAAAAAAAGAAAACAGTATCCGAAGAACTGCAACCTCTTTTAAAGGAATGGATGCAACGCATGCGTCCCGATTTAACTGAAGAAACTGTGATAAAAGAATTGAAAAAAATTCTGCCCAACTAGTTTTTAACAACTCTAGCAATTGTTAAAACATCCACGGATTTTGCACCAGATTTTAATAAAACTTTTGCGCATTCGTTTGCTGTGGCACCTGTTGTGAACACATCGTCAATCAGCAGGACATTTTTGCCTTGAATTTGCTCCGGCTGTTTCACCACAAAAACACCCCGCACATTTTTACTTCTTTCCTTGGGTGACAGATGTCCCTGACTTTTGGTGGATTTAGTACGCTTCAGCACCAAGGGCGCATAAATTTTGTGATGCCTTTTGGCCAAACGTTTCGCCAACAATGCCGCTTGATTATATTTTCTTTTTAATAAACGACTCCAATGAAGGGGCACAGGAATAATCACTTGATTTTTATCAATTATTTCACGATTATTGGCTGCCATAAACCTGACAAATAGCTCAGTTAATTCAATGTGATCCCCATGCTTAAAGGGCAAAATCAGGCGTTTTATGGTGTCATTGTATTTAAAAACAGCCTCCGCCCGATGAAAATGAGGAGGCTTTTTCAGGCATTGCCCACAAATATTTTCTATTTCAGGAAGAAAAACATCCAAAGGCCTGCCACACCTGGCACATTTTTGCTTGCCAATAAATTCCAACCCGGAAAAACATTCAGGGCACAGCCCCTCATTACTTCCCCTTTTATGACAAACAGGGCAGGTGGGTGGAATCAAAAAGTCTAAAATAACTTTAAAAAAGTTTTTCATTTCCTTGCTTTCAAAAACAAAATACACTATATTCATTGTACAAAAAAGGAGTTTAAAATGCAAAAGAAATCTGTTTTGAAGTCAGCCCTTCGTCTGTTTTTTCTGTTGTTTTTAGTCAATACAATCGGTTATATCGGGGGCAGCTATATGACCCCTGAAACCCTGGCGTGGTATAAAATGCTGCCGAATTCGCCTTTGACCCCGCCTGATTGGGTGTTTCCTGTTGTATGGACGATTTTATTCTTTTTGATGGCCGTGTCAGCCTTTTTGGTGTGGGGCAGGGTTAGTCCCCGCTGGTTTGTTGCGCAACTGATGATGAACATGTTGTGGAGTTTCAGCTTTTTTTACTTACGAAATCCAATGATGGCCTTGGGTGTTTTAATCTTAATGTTACTCTTTTTATGGTTAAATATCTGTTCGTTTGGCAAAGTCTCCAAGTGGGCAGGGGGGCTGTTAGTGCCCACATTTATTTGGGGGCTTTTTGCTTTTTATCTAAATCTTTATATCATATTAATATAACTTGACAAAAAATAAATTTGTGTTATAATACCCTTGTCATAAATAAAAGGAGAGTATTATGAAATCAAAAGTAAATGAATATGGTGATAAGATAGATAAGGCTGCAATTTGTCAAGGCGTTTTGTTGTTTTTGGGAGTGTTGGGAATGCTTCTTTGTGCCTGTACTCGCGGTTGCCAGGAACACAGAAAACATAAAGCTCAGAACCAAGAAAAAGCAAAAGTTATTCAAATTCAGAATCAACGCTAAACCATTAAAAAATAAAAAGCTCCCTTCTTTATCAGAAAAAGAGGGGATTTTTTTATTGACTTTACAATATTTATTGGTTAGACTGTTCATCGGATGGGTTGGCGTCCATCCGAAGGAGTCAGATCCTTTTTACATAAGGCGCCGATAAGCGATAATATCGCCTACCAACCATTGGTTGGATGGCGGTAGAATAAAAAGCCGCATGCGGAAAAATATACCGCGCTATTTCCTTATGTATAGTATCTGAACATCCAGCCGCTTAAACGCCAAAGTGGCACAAATTTTTTAACTCATGAAAGGAAAAAGAAAATGAGTAAATTGAATTACAAAAATATATTGAATAAGGAATATGATACCGCTGGATCCTCGGGTTCAGCTGACGCTGCCCCAAGGATGACAGAGAGTGGTCATTTGTCATTGCGAGGCGGCTTTGCCAACGAAGCAATCTCTTGCAGATTGCCACGCCCTATCGGGCTCGCAATGACGCGGTATAAAAAATGTGGACTCGCAATGACGGGTGAGTGTGGGCGTTCTACCCCCTTACTGTCATCCTCGGACTTGATCCGAGGATCCACTTGGTGTGGTCTGAACGCACCCCACTTTACACGATTCGCTCAGTGTGGACGCAGTATGGTCGAAATGCTGGGCGTGTTGGCGGTGATGGGTGTCTTGAGTGTCGCTGGGATAGCCGGCTACAATTTCGCCATGAATCGCCACAGGGCCAACGAACTCCTCAATGAGGCCTCCAAACGCGCGGTTGTCGTGGCAGGACAGGTCACCATGGGGGGGCAGAACACCTTCTTTGTCAGAATTTACAAATCCAACAGGGTATACGTTCGATGTTAAAGGGCCCGATGGTACAAAAGCTTGGGCCAGTGGGGATAATCAATTCACCATAACCGTCAGCGGGGTGAGTGAGGCTGTTTGCAATCATATGCAGAATATGAAAACTGCTTTGATTCAAAAGTTTGAGCCAACCGATTGCGCCACCTCCGCCACAGTTAAACTCACCTACAATGCTGATTTATCAACGGGAACAGCGGAAGAGGGGGCAGAAAATAAATGTCCAGCAGGCGGCACCTATAATGAAACAACGGGGGAATGTGTCTGCGAAGATGTCAGTTCTGATTCCTGCTGCGAATCAGGAAAATCCATTTGTGTGAAAGAAGATTTAAATACAGAGGAATGTCTTGAATATTCCTGTTGTAAAACAGGAAAAAGAAACTGGGTCCGCGAAGATTATGAATTAGGTTATGTTTATTTTTCTTGTTTTCCTGGGTGTGATGAAAATGAAACGGAATACTCAGAGAACATCGAAGATGTTCGCGTATGCATGTCTTGTCAAAAATCTCAAGTTTATTGTCAAGCATATGGGTCTACGGGGCCTATACCTGGTTCTAAAGTAAAGAATAAGGATTTCTGTGTTGATGAAGTTAAATGTTGTAATGGAAAAGTCTATGAGTATGATGAACCAGGTTATCCTCAATTTGTAGTAACAGGTTGTTGTGAATCGGAAAATTCGGAGGATTGCTGTCCGGCCGATGTTACCTGTACTTGGCGAGAATAAAGAATAAATTTAAAGGTTGTTATGCTATTGATTGGTGGTGAATTTTCACCGCCAATCTTTTTTATATTTACGAAAAATTAACATTTAAATCTTTATCCATAAAGTTATCCACATAAAAATAAGTCTATGATTATAATAGGGAATAATAAAATTTACCCCCTTATAATTGTCGCATAATTTATATTATGTTCACCAATATCAAAAATTGAGAGGGGGGATTTTATCAAATGAAATTTTATGCAAGGAGTTATTTTAAATGATATTTTGCTTATTTTATCCTTATAAAAAAAATCCGCCTGATTTTCGGCGGACATTAAAAAAAGAGACTTTTATAAAAACTATTTTAAATTTTCGTTAAGCCAATTTTGTAATTCAGCTTTTGTGGAAGCGCCATTGTGCGTTGCCTTCACTTGACCATCCTTAAATAAAATCATTGTCGGAATGCTTTGAATTTCGTATTTTTCAGCCGTTGCAGCTGCCTCGTCTACATCCAATTTGACGATCTTCACTTTGTCAGACATTTCTTCGGACAGTTCTGTCACAATTGGCAACATTTGACGACAAGGTCCGCACCATGTGGCAAAAAAATCAACCAAAACAGGTTTATCTGCTCTTAATACTTCTGTTTCAAAATTTGTGTCATTTATCATTTCCATTTTGTTTTCCTTTCATTTAAGTTGTTTTTATAATCTTACATGTATGTACTCGGGTTTTTAAAATTTAAATTATCTAAATTCTTCGCAATCAACGCTTATCATTAAAATAATTTTCAAATTTTAGTTCCTTTCTTTTGACTTTTTTAATATAGAGTTAATTTTTTTCTTTGTCAATTGAATTTTGACAAGTCTGATAAATTGGCCAATTTCCGGCCACAACTGCATCCAATGAATCCAATGGTTCATTCATTAAATCACGATAAACCCAATAATTTACCATAATCCGTTCAATGAAACTGCGCGTTTCCTTGGATGGTAAAGTTTCCAAAAACATCAAAGGATCGTTTTGATAATTCATCTTTTTTTCCCATTTCAATAAATTTCCGGGACCTGCATTATAGGCAACGGCTGTTTTAATCAAATTATTTTGTACTTCATCCTGTTTCATAATTTTGGCCAGGTAAGTTTGTCCCAAGGCCAAATTATATTCAGGATCCTTTAATTTTCTTTCGTTCCATGTGCATTGCATTTCGGAGGCTAATTCTTTTGCTGTTTTTGGCATAATTTGCATTAAGCCCGTTGCCCCAACAGAACTTTGGGCCCGCTTGTTAAAGCATGATTCTTGGCGCACGAAAGCATACACAAGGGCTTTGTCCAATTGCCAATCATTTTCGGGGGTCCAATCAGGAAGCGGATACCTGGTTTTTCCGCCATTTAATGAGCCCACCATATTTTGTAGTGTGTTTGAAAAGCCATTTTTTTGAGAAATCAACCATAAAACCCCCTGTCCTTCCTCATCAGCTTCCAAATATAGTTTTGAAAATTCATCAATTGCCCATTTTTCTTTTCCAATTTGTTTCAGGGCATAGAATCTTTCCAAAGCCGGATGCGAAAAATCAGCACTCATTTCTTCTTCCGGTAAAGAAGGCTTGTCCCACACATGATCCAAATTATTTCCCAATGCTCTTAAGGCCAAAATTCCATAAAAATAACGGGGATATGAGGCCGCTTTTTCAAGAAGATCCCCAGCTCTTTTAAAGGAACCAGCCCTTATATAGGCTCGAACGGCCCAAAAAGATGCCCGTGCGATTAAAGCATCCGAAGAGGCTGACTTGCTGGCTTTTTCAAAAAAATTTCCTGCTTTTTCAAAGTCTTGTGACCTCCATTCAAGAAGCCCGGCTAACCAATAAGCAAAAGCAGGCGGTGAATAGGTTTTCTTTAAGACAGATTCTACCTGCTCTTTTGCTAATTTATCTTCGTTATCCAAAAAATAAGAATATCCAAGGGCAATCCTGGCGATATTTAAATCTGCATCCTTAAATAATTTTTTTGTTTCTTTTTCTTCTAGAACTTTTTTAGCATTTAAAGTTTTTCCCTGAGCTAAATATCTGGCAAATTGATTTCTTTTTTTGATCGCTTTTAATCGTTTTTGGGAATTTAAGTAAGAAAAAGAGAGACTTCGAACAGAATCAAGCGGTTCAATTCTGGCCACAGAATCGCATGCTTTTGTATTACCGCCAAAGATCCCCTTGGGACGAGCTAACTTTTTTATTTTTTTTTGCTGCCCCAGAGCATAAATTTCTGAGGCAATTGGATAATCTGCATATTCCTGCATCCAATTTTGAATTTCAGGGGTTGATGTTTTATATTTTGGGGAAAAATAACGCTCATATAAAATGTATCCTTTTAGTATGGTATTTTCTATTTGTTTTTCTTTGTTTTGTGCATCCTTTATTTTTCCCATTTTTTGTAATTGAAACACCTCCTTATACAAGGAGACTTCCTTATCAGATAAAATTTGTTGCTGAGCAAACAGCTGACAAGGGAAAATCAGAAATAAAATTCCAAAAATAAATATCTTTTTCATTCTGATATCATATCTTGTTCTTTTGGAACGGGAACAAACTGAACCTTTTCTTTACATTTTTTTTCGGACCATCCTTCAACTTGACAAGATTGTATATCCAATTTTGGCTCATTCGTTATTTGTTCACATGACGTTCCAGTAAAGACATATTTTTTAGCAAATACATTTTGTTTGGCAATATTTTTAAAAAGAAATTTTTTAGTGACTGAACCAATGGTAAAATCACCAGAAAAAGATTTTATTTCTTTTTTCAGAGCATTACCAATCACAAATGTAGCAGAGCAAAAAGATGCATTCCTGTTAGAAGTTAATGTTGCATGAATATCAGTTATTGTCAGTACAATTTTTTGTTGATTGTCATCTTCTTCTGACTCCTCGATTTCTTCCATAGGATCTATGCTATCTTGAACGGATTCTGGGGTATCCTGTTTTGTAAACAAATCCTCATCTTCTGTAACGGATTTATCCAAAGGTGGTTCTACATTTGCTTCTGATGATTCTTCGTTTGGAATGACTACAGTCTCTTTTGATTGAGCATCCAATTTTTTATAATTAGCTGTTGAAAAACCAGAAAGTTCTGGAAATAAGGAATCTTCTGTTGAGTTTTGCGCCAAAGCAATACAAGAAATTGAAAGCGATGCTAAAATCAAAAATAATTTCATTTATTCTCCCTTTTTAAATTTTTTTGTTGATTAAAATTCTTGAATGAGTATAAAATAAGAAAAAACAAATAGCAATACTTTTTTGAGGAGAGTAAATGAAAAAAATAAAAATTATCGCACCATCTTCTTATGTTCCTGGTTTAACACCGGAAAAATTAATGACTGTTTCTCAATTTTTTAATAAATTGAACTATCAGGTAGAATTTGGCGAACACTTATTTAAGAAAAAGTATTTCTTTGCGGGTACTGATAAAGAAAGATTAGTTGATTTGGACAAGGCTTTTTCCGGTGATTCAGATGTTGTTTTGGCTTTGCGTGGTGGTTGCGGGCTTTTGCATTTATTAGATAAAATTGATTATGAAATGATTTCAAAGCATCAGAAACCATTTTTCGGCTATTCTGATACTACAGCCTTTCAAAATGCCCTTTGTGCGAAAATTGAAATGCCCTCTTTTTCCGGTTTTTTGGCAAAAGATTTTATTGAAGGAATATCCCCTCTAACAAAAAAAACTTTGCTTAAATGTTTAAAAAATGAAGGCCAAGTTTTTAAAACTTCTTTTCTTTCAAAAGGGAAAGCATCCGGTATTTTATTGGGGGGGAATTTACGTGTTTTTAATTCTTTATTGGGGACACCTTATTTCCCAGATATGCGCGATAAAATATTGATTTTAGAAGATGTGGGGGAAGCGCCATTTCAAATAGATAATATGTTGATGCAATTAAGATTGACAGGTATTTTTAATCAAATTAACGGATTGATTTTAGGGGATTTTTCACATGTTGGAAATGAAAAAGATGAAAAGACACTGAATCATATGATTAAAGAATATTTTTCAGATGCCCCCTACCCTGTGGCCAGATTAAAAAAATATTCTCATGAAAAGGATCATGTCGTGATTCCTTTTGGTGGGATGGTTCATTTGGATTCAACAAAAGGAATAATTACACTTGACAAACTAAAACAGTTCAGGTAAAAATAAAATACATAACAGAAAGGATATAAAATGAAAAAACTTTTAAAAATTTTATTGGCCATTTTGCTTGCAATTATTGCTTTGGTGGTTGTTGCATATTTAACTGCTGGTATTTGGTTAAAAACGGCTGTATCAACTTTTATTCCACAAATGACAAAAACACCGGCCTCATTGGAAAAAGCTGATGTTTCCTTGTTGAGTGGGAAAATTTCCTTAAAAGGTTTTAAAATTGGAAATCCTGCTGGTTTTGTCAGTAAAAACGCTTTTGAATTGGCCGAAATATCGGTTAAATTTGAACCAAAATCTTTGTTTTCATCCAAAATTATTATCAATGAAATTAAAATTGACGGGACAAAAATTGCTGCTGAATTGGCCCAAACTGGAAATGTGAATTTAATGATTTTAAATGATAATATCCAAGGCTATCTTGGAAATCCAACACAAAACGATCCCAACAATTCAAATAAAATAGCACAGAAGAAAAATGAAGAAAAATCTGAAAAAGCTGTTTTGGTAAAGGATTTAAGAATAACAAATTCTTCTTTAGATTTTGCATTTATGACTCAAAAAATGAAAGTCAAACTTCCTGATATTCAGCAAAAAAATATCGGGGAAAAGAAAAAAGAAACTTTACCTGATTTAGTGGCTGATATCTTTGGAACTTTAAGTGCTTCTTCTATGGCTGAGATGACAAAAGCGGGACGCGATTCCGTCAATAAAATGTTGGATAATTTGGCTGGCAGATCCAATGAAACTGCCGGATTTGTTAAAAGTTTAAAAGCTGAAATGAAAAATGTATTTTAAGGAAAACCAGAACTTAAAAGCCCTGCTTAGTCAGAGTTTTTTTATTCCTCAAAGCTAGAAAGTTTATCTATTTCACTGGACAAAATATCTAATTCTTTTTTGATCTCAGGATTTTCCGTTTTAAGGTATTCTGATTGTTTATCTGAAAATTCTTTTTTAAGGTGTTTTAAACGGAGTATATTTAACATTTGTCCCACTTCTTCTTCAACATTTTCAGGACTTAAACGCTTTTTGTAATTTTCTACTGCTTCTTCTAAATTATTCGGAATCAGCAAGTCAGTTCCATTTAGAATAGCCTCACACCAACCATGGAAAAGGGCTTCTTCTTGAACTCCCTGAAATGGATTAATCTCCATCAAGGTATCCACAAAATTTCCTAATTTTTCAGGGAAAGCATATAAATACGAAAGAAGTAAAGTATTATCAGAAGTGGGAAGTTTTATTTTTGGCACCGGTGTATAATTTTTATGTGTCAGTTGATAAGTTAAATTTTTTAAACGTCTTTTGATTTCATGCTCATACAGTGCCTGCACTTCTTTGTTTTTTATTTCCTTGACGGCTGATAAAGCATTTTCTTGCAATTTTGCCATGCGCTCAGGCGTTGAATAAGTATTTGTATTTAAAATGTTTTCCCAAAATACATCAATCAGGCTTTTAGCGTTTCTTATTACCCGCTTAAATTCATCAGGGCCTTTTGTCCGAATCATATCATCAGGATCCATTCCATCGGATAATATCGCAAACTTTAAAGATTTTCCGGGTACCAAAATCGGTAGAGCCCTGTTCATCGCACGAATCATGGCGTGCTGCCCTGCCCCATCCCCATCAAAGCAAATAGTGGGTTCATCACATAAACGCCATAAAATTTGAATTTGATTTTCAGTCAGGGCCGTGCCCATTGGGGCAACCGTTTGTGTAAAACCTGCCTGATGCAGAGAGATGACATCCATATTTCCTTCTACCAAAATCGCTGTGTTTTTTTGACGAATAGTGTCAATGGCAAAGGGGAGTTCAAATAACTGTTCTCCTTTATGAAATAACTCTGTTTCTGGGGAATTTAAATATTTAGGTTCAATTTTTTCCAACACCCGGCCGCTAAATCCAATCACTCGTTTTTTGCGATCAAAAACAGGAAACATGACGCGATCATAAAAATAATCATGAAGAGTCTGATATTGAGTGTTTCGTGCCAATAATCCCAAAGATTGACAGGCCTTTAAATCGATTCGTTTTTCTTCTAAAAATTTGAGTAAAAGGGAACCCCGTGGCGCATAGCCTAAACGGAATTTTTGAGCTGTTTCTGCTGATAGCCCCCGTTTTTGAAAATATTCTCTGGCTTTTGCACCATTGAAGCTAAACAGTTGATTTTGATAAAATTGGCAAACTTGTTCCATAATTTCCAATAAATCAGCACGTTTTTTTTCACGCGCAACATCCACTTTATTGGGTTCCGGCATTTTCATGCCTGCCATATTGGCCAACAATTCAATTGCTTCCATAAAAGGAAGTTTTTCGGCCTCCATCAAAAAACGAATAGCATCTCCGTGGGCCCCACAGCCAAAACAATGGTAAAAGCCTTTCGTATCATTGACGGTAAAGGAAGGTGTTTTTTCTTTATGAAAAGGGCATAACCCCAAAGCTTCACGACCGCGGTGTGTCAATTTGACATGCCGCCGAATAACATCTGAAAGGACAATCCTTTCCCGTAATTCATCCACAAAGCCTTGGGGTAGAATCATATTTACCCAGCCAGTTGCGCTTTGATTTCGCCTGAGACAGCCCCAAAGTCCATTTTACCAGCGTACTTACCGCGCAACAGTCCCATCACTTTTCCCATGTCTTTCATGGTGGTAGCCCCTGTTTCAGCGATAGCAGCTTTAATGGCCTCTTTTACTTCTTCAGCATCCATTTGTTTTGGCAAGAAAGATTGGATAATGTCCACTTCCTTTTGTTCGGCGGCTGCTAATTCAGCACGTCCCCCTTGCGTATAAAGGGCAATACTTTCTTTGCGTTGTTTAATCATTCCTTGTAAGACGCTTAAAATAGCGTCATCAGAAATCCCGTCCATATTTCCTTTTGTGCGGTCCGCAATATCCTTATCTTTAATGGTGGAATTGATTAAGCGGAGTGTGTCCACTTTTTCTTTTTCACCGGCCTTCATGGCTTCAATCAGTTGTTTTTTTATTTCTTCACGTATCATTTGATACCTCCTTGACCTGATCAGTATAGCTTTTTTTATCAAAAAAAGAAAGTTTTTTATTGCCTGTTTTAAATTTTTTTGCTATACCTAATTGGAAAACAGGAGAAAACATGTTTTATTATTTATTTTTAGGATTTATTTTGGGATTGATGATTCCCTTTGCAGCCAGACGCTTTGGTAAACTGATTCCAATGGATCCGGGATTGATACTTTTAAAAATGATTCGTTTGCCTGTGCGGGCGCATGTAAAGGATCGTAAGCGCCAAAAATTGTATAAGAAGTTGTGGTACCAATTGTGGTGGGCGGGGTTCTTATGGGGGCTTACAGTGGCGTGTCTGTTTGCTTTCTCTGCCTCTTTTTTGCCAATCCAGTACATTTTTTGGGGATGTTTGTTTATTTGGATTCAGTTTATCTCTATGACAATTGATGCAAAATATTGGCTTTTGCCAGATTTTTTTACTATTCCATTGATACTTTTTGGCTTTTTATTTTCTTATCAAAATCCAGAAGTTGGTGTAAAATCAGCTTTAATTGGTTCTATTGGGGGATATTTAATCTGTGTCCTATCTGTTTTTTTTATGGGCCTTTTTTCCAAAAAAACAATGTTTGGTGGAGGGGATTTAAAAATGATTACAGCCCTTGGCGCGTGGCTGGGATTACTGGGATTAAATTATACATTAATTTTGTCTTTTTTCTTGTTTACCTTATTTAATATGTTACCATTTCAAAAAAAAGGAGCTTATGGTCCCGCCCTTGGAATGGCGGCAATAATTGTCTTTTTGGGGTTATATATAAAATAAAGCTGGACAAGAATTAAAAAAAAGGTTATGATAACAAAAAAAATGAAAGGGATAAAATAATGCCAAGAAAAAAAACACAAAAATTAGTTCATTTAGATATTGATGAATTGACTCGTAAGGATGAAACGCAAAAAGAAGCGGATTCATCTTTGGGAGGAATCTTAAAAGCAAAACGTCAAAAGAAAAAATGGGAGATTGAGGATGTTTCCCGTAAATTGCGTATCAAACCAGTTTATTTGGAAGCTTTAGAGCAAGGCCACTATTATGCCTTTCCCGCCCGTTCTTATGGGATTGGATTTTTACGCAGTTATGCCAAATTATTGGACTTAGATCAAGACAAAATGACAGATCTTTTCAATCAAGAAACAAATGATGAAAAAGAACAGCCCTTGGACATGTTGGTGATGGAAAAACATTTCTCTCTTCCTTCTTTTAAATTTGTTTGCGGTATTTTTTGTTTGATAGTTGGTTTATACCTTATTTGGTATGGTTTGGCGCTTGGTTATTATCCGAATGTGTTAAATCAGGTAAATTTGCCAACTGAACCCGTTGTTATTGAATCGGTTCCTGAAGTGATAGAAGAAGTTCCAGTTGTCGCCGAGGAAATTAAAAAAGAAGAAGTTCAAAAAGAAAAAGTGATTGAAAAAATTGCAGATGAAGTATCTTTCGCTCCTGTTGCTTTAGTTGCTACGGATACCGTTTGGGTAGGATTAAAAAATATTGCTACAGGTAAGGTTCTTGTCAGTAAAAAATTTATCAAAAATGAAAGTTTTATTCCTGAAACGCCTCTTAATGAATTGGCAGTCAGTACAGGGCGTCCCAAGTTATTGGATTTATATATTGGGGGTAAAAAAGTCAAAACTTTCGGTCGGGAAACTTGGTTGCCTTTGGCTGGTTTTGCTGATGTTTCCGCAGAAAAAGAATAAGGGTTTAAAATGGATTTTAAGGGTAAATTAGAGACGATTTTAGCACGTCATGACGAATTGACAGAACTTTTAACGCATGAACAAGATACTGAAAAGATTATCACACTTTCCAAAGAATTGAGCTCATTGGAAGATGTGGTGAAAATCGGACGTGATTATTTATCGGCCAAAGAACAAATGGCTGAGGCCGAAGAAATGATGAATGATGCCGGGCAAGATCCAGAGCTAAAACAAATGGCAACAGATGAATATTATCGTTTAAAGGAAACTATCCCAGAAATGGAACATCAAATGCAGCTGTTGTTACTCCCAAAAGACGAAGCGGATGATCGCGGAGTTGTGTTGGAAGTGCGGGCTGGAACCGGTGGCGAAGAAGCCGCCTTGTTTGCAGCGGAACTTTTCCGCATGTACGAACGCTATGCTGCCTTGAAGGGGTGGCAATTCAATACCCTTTCTTTAAATGAAACGGGATTGGGAGGCTATAAAGAAGCAGTGGCTGAAATCAGCGGAAACTCTGTCTTTGCTCGTCTGAAATTTGAATCAGGGGCGCACCGCGTGCAACGGGTACCTGAAACGGAAACTTCTGGACGGGTGCATACCTCGGCAGCCACCGTTGCTGTACTTCCCCAAGCCAAAGAAATTGATGTTGTTCTAAACGATGCTGATTTGGAAATTACAACTTGCAGAGCCTCAGGCGCCGGTGGTCAACATGTGAATAAAACCGACAGTGCTATTCGTATCGTGCATAAACCCACAGGAATCGCTGTGGAATGCCAAGAAGAACGTTCTCAATTCAAAAATAAAGAAAAGGCCATGATGCGTTTGCGCACGGCCCTTTATGATATGCAGCGTCAACAAGCGGACAAGGAACGTTCTGCCAATCGCAAAAGTCAGGTGGGCTCCGGCGATCGTTCGGAACGCATTCGGACCTACAATTACCCGCAAGGCCGTGTGACAGATCACCGTATCAATAAAACTGTTTATCAGTTGCCAAGTGTTTTAAACGGTGAAGGGCTGGACGAATTTATTGATGCCCTGATTTATGAAGACCAAATGGCAAGATTGGCCGAAATTTAATGACCTTTGAAGAATTGAAAAAACTTCTTTCATTTTCTGAATCAGCCTCGGTTGAAGCCCGATGGATTTTGGATGAAAATCTATCTGATTCAGATATTTATAAAATTATTGAAAGAAGGAAAATCGGGGAACCCCTCTCCAAAATATTGGGGCATCGTGGCTTTTGGCGTGGTGATTTTATTGTGGATGAAAATGTCTTGGATCCGCGGGCTGATTCTGAAACATTAATTCAAGCTGTTTTGGAAAAATTTCCAAATAAAAATCACTCCTTACGCATTTTGGATTTGGGAACAGGATCAGGATGCCTCCTGATTTCCCTTTTAATGGAATACCCTAATGCGACAGGTGTTGGGGTGGATATATCCCAAAAAGCCCTTGAAATCGCCCAAAAAAATGCCATCAAAAATGGGGTCGCGCCGAAATTCATCTTATCTGATATGGCAAAATTACCAAAGGATTTAGGGGCCTTTGACATTGTGATTTCAAACCCCCCCTATATTCCCACGAAAGAGATTGAAACTTTGGATAAAAATGTGAAGGACTATGATCCTTTGATGGCTTTGGACGGCGGGGAAGATGGCCTAAAATTTTATCGAATTATCGCCGAAAAAGCCCCTGCCCCAGTTGTTTTTTTGGAAATTGGAAAGGGCCAAGAAAAAGAAGTTCAAAAAATTTTTGAAGAGAAGAAATGGCGGTTGTGGGGTGCAAAAAGAGATTTTTCAGGCATCATTCGCGTGCTGATTTTCAAAAAAGACTTGTAAAAAGGAAAAAATGGGGGTAAAGTAAACACATGTCGTTAATTAAATCAATTGCAACAGTTGGAGGATGCACAGCCATTTCACGTGTGGCAGGGTTCATTCGTGATATTTTGATTGCCCGTTTTTTGGGCGCAACCATGATGGCAGATGCTTTTTTTGTAGCGCTTCGTTTTCCTAATTTATTCAGAAGCTTATTTGCAGAAGGTACTTTGAATGTGGCTTTTGTTCCCCTGTTCACTGGTGAACTTCAAAAAGGAAAAAAAGAAGCTCTTGATTTTGCCAAATCCGTTTTCAGTTTTTTATTCTATGTTTTGCTGATTTTTACCGTTTTAATTGAAATTATTATGCCAGCTTTGATGTTTATTTTGGCGCCAGGCTTTGAGGAAATTCAAGGCAAATTGGCTTTGACAACAACCTTAAGCCGAATTACATTTCCCTTTTTATTGTTTGTATCTCTGGTGTCTTTGTTGGCAGGAGTCTTGAATTCTTTGGGGCGTTTTTGGGCAGCTGCTTTTACACCAACTTTGCTCAACCTGACTATGATTTTCTCTTTGTTGTGTGCCACTCCCTTTATAAATTCCCCGTATGCCCCTGCTTATGCTTTATCCATAGGGGTGACAGTCGCAGGGATATTGGAATTGCTTTTTTTGCTCTACCATATTTGGAAAGCAAATTTTATGTTTGGCTTGATGGGACCTATCAAAACTTTGGGGCATTTATCAAGGGGCGTTAAAACACTTTTGAAAAAAATGGCACCGGGGGTTTTGGGATCAGGTGTTTATCAAATCAATCTGTTCTTTGATACCTTTTTTGTATCGTTTGTGGGGGCTGGGGCGATTTCATGGCTTAACTACGCTAATCACCTGTTTCAATTGCCCATTGGAATTATCGGGGTGGCGATTGGCACTGCTCTCCTTCCTATTTTATCCAAGCATGTTAAAGCGGGAGAATTAGAAGAAGCCAACACCCATCTGAATCGCGGATTAGAAATTTCTTTGGCGATGTCTGTGGCCTCGTTCGTGGGGTTATTTTTGCTGGCAGAGCCTATTATTAAAACGCTTTTCCAGTATGGTAAATTTTCGGCAGAGGATACCCTTCATACAGCCAAAGCTTTGCGGATTTTTGCTTTTGGGCTTCCGGCCTATATGGCGACCAAAGCCTTGTCTCCTTTTTTCTATGCCCGTGGGGATACAACGACCCCAGTTAAAATTGCAGTGGTTGGGGTTGTTTTAAATACCCTGTTTGCTGTTATTTTAATGCAATTTTGGGGCTATGCAGGGATAGCAGCGGCTACCAGTATAACGGTGTGGATAAATGCGATGCAGTATGTGGTACGCCTATCCAAACATCCTGAATTTTCATCCGATAAAATTTTTCGTTATCGGACGCCTAGAATTTTTCTCTCTAACGTCATTATGGCGCTTGTCATTTGGGTTTTACTTTTCTTAAAGCCTGAATTTCATGATAAGATTTTGTCAATTTTAACACTCTTGACAATTATAGCATTTGGCGGCATTTCATATATAGTTGCTTTGGTTGTGACAAAGGGAATGCCTGTGGCGCAACTTAAAAACATTTTAAGGCGAAAAATTCGCTAAGGGGGAAAAATGAAAAGAATTATTTTAGCATTTTTATTGTTATTTGGATTTTCCTTTAATTCATGGGCTCTTCCTAGCGATTTTGAAAGGCTTTTTCCCATTTTAACAAAGCCATCTATTGAAAAAGAAATCAGTCCCAAAACAACAGAAGAATTAAAAAAACTCTTTAAAAATTCAGACAAAGAATTGCCACGTGTCTTTGTTAAAAAATTACCCGCTGATTTTGCCCAAAAAGGAAATAAAAAGCTTTATTCTAAAATTTTAACAGCCCTTATTTTGCGCGAAAACGAACAAATTTTAAATGAAAGAATTTTGTTTTTACTTTTAAAGGATAAGGCGGATAAAGGCCAACCCTGGACAGCACAAGAGCAGGCCTATTTTGATTATTTGGTGAACAAATACGATGCCATTGTCTTAAAAACAACCCCAACAAAAATCAATGACTTATTTATGAAAATCGATGAAATTCCACCTTCACTTGCCATTGCGCAAAGCGCCCTCGATACGGATTTCGGTAAAAAAAATTCTGAATCCCCCTTTGGACAAATGGGATGGTTAGATAACCAAACTTATGCGCCCATCAAATATGATAATTTATCGGATGCGGTTCGGGCGTATGTTTTGGAAATGAATGCGACCCCCAATTATGACGATTGGCGCAGAGCAAGGGATAGACATTTTCATCAACAAACCCCCAGAGCCAGTTTATACATGACCCAGGGTTTAAGGACGTATCGCCCAGAGGATACCGCTTATACTGAAAAGGTAAAACGTTTAATGACTGATAATCCTTTTATCTTCAAGATGGATGAAATAAATCTGACAAAATAATATGAAAAAGTATTCTTTTTTTGTTTGTCTTTTTGTTCTGGTTGTTTTTTTGTGTATTTATTTTTTTCGAGCGCAAAAAGAGGGGGACTTGATGCCCATTTCGATTGAAAGAAAAGACAATTCTGCTTCCTATTTTGTGGAAATTGCAGATACGCCCCAAAAGGCTCAAACGGGGCTTATGTGGAGAAAATCAATGCCTCAAAATCACGGGATGATATTTATTTTTCCGTATCCATCAGTTATCAAAATGTGGATGAAAAATACTTATATTCCATTGGATATGATCTTTTTTAATGCACAAAATCAGGTAATATGTCTGCGCGAAAATGCGCGTCCTTTGGATGAAAGTATTATTTCTTGCCCCTACCCCGCCAGTAAAGTTTTGGAACTGAACGCCGGCGAAATAAAGGCAAGAAAAATACAATTGGGTGACAAATTGGTATTTTAATCATCAAGATTTGTTTTAAAATCCCCTGTCCCTTGGTTACAGAAAAGTTTTTTTGTGACTTTATCAAACATACAGGGTGCCCCTGCGTATTGCGATGATTCGGGGGATAGAACGGGGATAAAATCACGAACCAATACATCCCCTTTCCATAATTTACACTGATATATTCTATTTACTTGGGTACTATATTTTTGTCCAAATAAACCAACCTCTTCACTAGATGTAGTTACAGTTCTTGTAGCCGTGTACTCAGTTCCGTCAATACTAATTGTCAATTTATCATCCGCTATTGTACTCTTCACGGTATATTTTGTACCTACTGTTGGTACTACACCTGTATCTAATACAAAATTATTATACTTAGCAGCAAATGTAGGATTACCTGAAGTTAGTCCTACTATATACTGATTGCCAGTAGTTGTTCCTGCTAATACTTGATAAGCTGGATTGTAAGTACCATCTGTTGATACACCTATTTCAGCAGATACAGGTAGTGAATCTATTGTAATACCTGTTGATATTCTTTGTTCCGTTCCAGTAGATTCCAAATATTCTGCTTTTTCACATCCATTTTTACACATGTTTGATTCTGCATCACAAATCATACATTCGTTGTCGGCGTTACAAATTGAATCATCTTCGCAATACTGTGTATCATTTTCGGCGGTCATACCTTCGTTATAGATAAACAAAAAGTTGTTGGTATCATTACAGGTGGTCAGTGGTGTTCTGGGTGTTTCTTGTAATGATAATCTACGGATAGGAGTACTTTCTCCAATTGTTCTTAAAATATTTTCACAAATTGCCTTTTTAACCCCAGATACCTTTATCCCAAATTGTTTATAAAGCCCATCTGTTGTCACATCTTCAAAGGTTCCGCCAGAGGTGGGATTGGGGGGATTAAATTCGGAAAGATTAGGCTTTTGATTATTAAATCCAATTTGTCCTGCCACAATGACAGCTCTTTTTTGAGCCTCTTGAATCAAGGTATTCGCTTTATGCCTATCCATCGCTACTCCATAAGCCCAAATCCCAGCTATGGACAATATCCCCATAATCGCCAATGTTCCCAAGGTTTCCATCAATGTCCGGCCTGATTGCACTGGCCTGTCATTCTGAACGTAGTGAAGAATCTCATAAGATCCTTCGGCTATAGCCTCAGGATGACAGGGTGATTTTTTAACTTCTTTTTGCATGTTTTAAGTTCCTCCTATTAAAAAATTCGCTTGATGAAAGCGACTGGAAGTTCAAAACATTTCACGGAAATGCGCAGCTATTGAAGGACCGGAAAGCCCCTTTATTACCTGCCTTCCAGCCTGATTAGACTAAAAGGCAGTTTTACGTTTACACAACCGTGAAAGAGGTTTTGACGCCTCAACCATGGACATCACCCATGGTCAAAGCCATTTTATTCAAGTTATAAAAAGAAGTCAAGCCCCCTTCAAATAAATCTTGACTTTTTGGGGATTTTTTTGTATCCTTATGACTGGAAGGGTGCGGGCGCTGACTTTGGCCAGCGGTTCAGGTTCGAAAGAAAGCATACCATCCTTTGATTTGGCGGGTCGTTCCCCTTCCACTTTTTATAAACAGGAGTTTTTTATGACCTCAAAAGTGCTTGCCCGTAAATATAGACCTCAAATTTTTTCAGATTTAATCGGTCAGGAAACTCTGGTTCAAACTATTACAAATGCCATAGCCCAAAATCGGTTGGCGCAAGCCTATTTGCTGACCGGAATTCGTGGGGTCGGTAAAACAACCTCTGCGCGCATTATTGCCAAAGGGCTCAACTGTGTGGGCGAAGATGGCAAAGGCGGTATGACCCCTAATCCCTGTGGAAAATGTCGGCACTGTATTGATATTTCCAATGATGCTGATATGGATGTGATTGAAATTGACGCGGCCAGCAATACGGGTGTGGACAATGTGCGCGAAATTATTGAAGGCGCCAAATATAACCCTGTTGCGGCGCGCTTTAAAATCTATATTATTGACGAAGTTCATATGCTATCCAAGGCGGCCTTTAATGCCCTTTTAAAAACCTTAGAAGAACCCCCAGAACGGGTCAAATTCATTTTTGCCACCACCGAAATCCGTAAAGTTCCTGTCACGATTGTGTCGCGGTGTCAGCGTTTTGATTTACGCCGTATTGATGAAGAACCTTTGGCGGAATACTTGCAAAAAATCGCCAAAGC
>DFKU01000042.1 GCA_002373615.1 Alphaproteobacteria bacterium UBA3637
CCCTATCGGGCTCGCAATGACGGGATATAAAAAATGCGGGCTCGCAATGATGGAACAGCGTGGCCATTCCACCCCCGCCCGTCATCCTTGGACGAGCGTCAGCGAGATCCGAGGATCCAAGGAAGGAAATTGTCCAGTGGGCAATTTAATTTGGGGCGCAATGAGACACAATGAATCCAAATGGAAAATGCAGGATGAATTGATGTCGGAATTGAAATCCACTGGACGTGGCTTTGGTGCCCCCCATCCCACACGATTCGCTCAATATGGGCGGTCGATGGTGGAAATGTTGGGCGTGTTGGCAGTGATGGGTATTTTATCCATTGTGGGCATTGCAGGATACACTCATATTTTAGACAAACATCATGCTAATACACTTATCAACCAAATATTAATTAATCATATTTCACTATATGCTTCTCCCAATAAACAAAACAATACTTGGCAGAATATTCAATCCGACTTGTACACAATGCAATTCCGTTATGACAAAAGTGGTAACGATTATATCAAAATAAAAAATATCCCTTCCGGAGTTTGTAAACAACTAACTAATATGAATACACTTTTATTTTACACAACAGATCATGAAAAATTTGATTTATGCACAGAAACAAATGAAATTATTGTTGGCTTTAATTCAAATGTTATATTACCCAATCCTGATTCTTTGGATACTGGTTCTTGTGATAACGGAAATGTGTACTTATCCTATAAAGAAGAACATTGTTTAACCGCTCAAGATATGATTGGTGATTGCAAAAAAAACAGCGATTGTGAAAAAGGGAAATGGTGTAAAATTTTTGGAAAATGGACAGGAACTGATGCGATAATTACTGAAGGAAAATGCACATTAATGGATGAAGGTGAAGATATTACCTATAATAATCAAAATTTTTTGATAAAAAAAACATATATGACATATTGGGCAGCTGAAAATTGGTGTAAAGCTCATAAAAAGCAATTGATTGATGTTTCCGATTTAGATTGTATTTTTGGGGTAGATTGTCCTGAAACTGATGATTTTGGAACAAATAAATTTTACTGGATAAATTATCCCATTTCTTCTCCATATGCAAGGTTGATAAATTTTTCTCCACAAAAAATATCTGCGAACAGTCGTTCTAGTGGCATGTATGCAATCTGTAAGTAATCTGTCACTATGACGAGAAACAACAAAGAAAGATTAATTACAAAAATTCTCCAAGAAAACGGATGAATTATGCTTTTCTTAAGTTCTGGATTCACCTTGAATATGGCGCACATAGGAACGGTCAAAGTGGGATCTTGAATGAATTTGGATACCACAAATCCGCTTTTGGTTTACCTGAACCACTTTGAGTTGAGGATGATGTGCTTTTTTTTGCTTACTGCCCTCAATGGATCGATGCAGCAGTTGAACTCTAAATTGTTCTTTTCTCTGTTGAAGCATTTTTTTACGGGTTATAATTTTTTCGCTTTTTTTAACACCAGAACAGGGCTGCTGAACTTTAGGAGCAGGAAGTACTTCCAAACCAGTGAACGGATGGGTATTTTCGTTATTTTCTTGAATTTTTGCTTTTTCTTGTGATTCTATGCTTGTATCAATAGAAACAAATTGAGCATTATCTGCTTTTGCTTCATTACTGTTTGCTAATAATAATCCACCGGCACATATTATTTTTCCGATTTTCATTTTTCTTTCCTTTCTTACTTTGCCACAAATTTAACGGCGGTTTTTTCCATTTCAAAGGATTCAATGACGTCACCAACCTTGATATCGTCGTATTTGGCCAACTTGACCCCGCATTCATAGGTTTCTTTGACCTCTTTCACATCATCCTTCATGCGCTTTAATTGTTCCAAATCGCCCGTAAAGATGACCACATTGTCGCGCAGCAACCGCACCTTTGACCCGCGTTTAATCAGGCCATCGGTCACCATACAGCCGGCAATCTTCCCAATCTTGGAAATGGAAATGACTTGGCGGATTTCGGCATGACCCAAAATCTTTTCGTGTTCTTCGGGGGTCAAGAGGCCCTCTACCGCTTTCTTCATATCGTCCACGACATCATAGATGATGGAATAATAACGGATATCCACGCCATCACGTTTCGCAATATCCCGCGCCGACGGATTCGCCCTGACGTTAAAGCCAATGATAATCGCATGGCTGGCGTGTGCCAAGGTGACATCTGTATCATTGATAGCCCCAACGGAACTATGAATAATATTGACCTTGATTTCATCATTTTTAATTTTGGCGAGTGTGCCATTCAGGGCCTCCACCGACCCTTGTACGTCCGCTTTAATGAGGACAGGCACTTCCTTCATTTCGCCCGCTTTAATCTTGGCCAGCAACCCTTCTGTCCCGCCCAAGCGTTTCATATTCAACATTTCACGAGCTTTTCTGTCACGATAGGCAG
Source organism: Alphaproteobacteria bacterium UBA3637 (assembly GCA_002373615.1). Lineage (GTDB taxonomy): Bacteria > Pseudomonadota > Alphaproteobacteria > CAAHEQ01 > UBA3637 > UBA3637. The sequence continues at coordinate 2,406 of DFKU01000042.1, forward strand.
AAATTTCACGCGCGGTGTTTTCATCCGCCACCACCACGAAATCATCCCCAGCAGAAGGTGTACCATTTAAGCCCACCACTTCCACAGGTTGTGCAGGAACTGCTTGTGTTAGGCGTTCCAATTTAGCGTTAGTAAGAGAGCGGACTTTTCCCCATTCCTTACCAGTCACAAAAATGTCGCCAATATGTAAGGTACCTGTTTTCATTAAAACTGTGGCAACAGATCCACGCCCTTTATCCATACGGGCTTCAATCACAACGCCTTCGGCTGGACCCACTTGAGGCGCCTTTAAATCCAACATTTCGGCCTGTAATAAAATAGCATCCACCAACTTATCTAAGTTCGTTTTATTTTTGGCGGACACTTCCACATCCAACACATCGCCGCCCATTTTTTCAACCACAATGCCGTGTTGCAGAAGTTCTGTCCTCACACGTTCCGGATTTGCCCCAGGACGGTCAATTTTATTAATAGCCAAAATCACAGGCACTTTAGCGGCCTTGGCATGATTGATGGCCTCAATGGTTTGAGGCATCACGCCATCATCTGCCGCCACGACCAACACCACAATGTCTGTGATTTGGGCCCCACGGGCACGCATAGCCGTAAAGGCTTCGTGCCCCGGCGTATCAATAAAGGTAATCTTATGTCCATCGGCCAACACCACTTGGTAAGCACCAATATGTTGGGTAATACCACCGGCTTCACCTGTCGCAACATGGGTAGAACGAAGGGCATCCAATAAGGATGTTTTCCCGTGGTCCACGTGTCCCATCACGGTCACAACAGGGGGACGAGGCAAGAATTTATCCGCCGATACTTCTTCATGCTTTAATACATTTTCCACATCAGATTCAGCCACGCGTTTCACTTTATGTCCCAATTCGGTTGCCACCAATTCGGCCGTATCTGCATCAATGGTTTGGGTAATCGTCACCATCATGCCCAGCTTCATCAAAACTTTGACAACAGCAGCGCCCTTTTCACTCATACGGTTAGCGAGTTCTTGCACGGAAATAGTTTCAGGCACTGTAATTTCACGTGAAATTTTTTCTTGAGGTTTGTTGGCATTTAAAAATTTTTGCCGTTCTTTTTCTCTGGCACGCTTAATAGATGCCAAAGAGCGCCGACGATGTTGAACACCTTCGTTTTCATCATCATCCTCATCGGCGGGACTGTATTGACGAAAAGCATTCATGTTCATTTTATTGGCACGCTTCTGATCAAAGGTACTTTTATGCGGTGCATTAAATTTGACTTCCACTCCTTCATCCTCATCACGTGTTTTTTTCTTGGAAAAATCGGCATGATGCGTATCTTCTTTGGATGAAGCAGCGGCAGAAAGTTGTTCTTGTTTTGCTTTTTCTTCGGCCTGACGCTTTGCCTCTTTAATGGCTTTTTCTTCAGCCAGTTTTTTTTCTTTTTCCAATTTGGCCTGACGTTCTTCTTCCAATTTTTTAGCATGTTCCGCCACTTTTTGAGCCTCTTGCAAGAGCTTTAATTTTTGGGCTGCATCTGTTGTGATGATTGCAGGCTTTTGTTCTGGGGCAATCACACGCTTTTTACGCACCTCAATTTGCACACCAGTTCTTGCACCCAAGTTGACACGGTTTCCCAGTGAAAGTGTCTTTCCTGAAAGAGTTAATTTTTCTGTCATAGAGGTCTCCTTTCTGTTTTTTTATCGGCCTCAACGGTAATATTAAATAATGTTTTCATCTGCTCTGCCAAAGCATCCGAAATGCGGACAGTTCCTTTGGCAGCTTTGTAAAATAAGCGCTTTTGAAAAGCTTCTTGTAAGCAATCTTGATGTATCCACATACCACGTCCGGGATTTATTTCCCGTGCATCATAGCAAAGGGGTCTTCCTGGACGTCCCGTAAAACGGAGTAAATTTTCGCGCCTGTCTTGAGATTTGCACACAAAACAGGTACGAATACCGGGTTCTTTTAACCCATTAGGATTACTTTTCCGCCAATGATTCCTGAACAAACCAATGCTCCCTGGCTTTCATAATCATCTCGTTAGCTTGCTTTTCGGTTAAGGCATCCCCCACGATTTCCAACAATTCATCGCTGGCAAGATCCGCAAAATCATCCAAAGTTTTGACACCTTTTTCACCAAGCTTCACCAACATTTCGTTATTGAGGCCTTCAAAAGAAGTCAAATCTTTTGCCAACTTTAATTCCTTTAATTTGGCATTGATTTCATTTTCTTTAGCAACTAAATAGGCCTTCGCTCTGGTTTGAAGTTCTGTGGCCAGCGCTTCATCAAAGCCTTGAATGGCCGCTAATTCATCCAATGCAATATAGGCAATATCTTCCACGGAAGAAAAGCCTTCTTGAATTAAAAGGTGGGCCATCATGTCATCAATATCCAAAGCGGTCATAAACAAGTTCACACGTTCTTGTGTTTCCGCTTGACGATGTTCAGCCTCTTGCGCTTCGGTCATCATATCAATATGCCAACCGGTCAGTTGACTCACAAGGCGAATATTTTGACCACGACGTCCAATGGCGAGTGATAATTGATCTTCGTTCATGACGACTTCTACACTTTTGGATTCTTCATCAATGACAATTTTTAATACTTCATTGGGAGAAAGGGCATTGATGATAAAGGTGGCAGGATCTGGTGACCAGGACACGACATCAACTTTTTCCCCTTGCAATTCGGCGGTCACAGCCTGAACACGTACGCCGCGCATCCCGATACAAGCGCCACGAGCATCAATCGTATTATCAGCAGCATAGACAGCGATTTTGGAACGAGACCCCGGATCACGCGCCACAGCCTTAATTTCAATATCGCCATCATAAACTTCTGGCACCTCAGCTTTAAACAAGGCTGCCAAAAAATCCGGATGAGAACGTGTCAAGAAAACTTGTGGGCCCTTAATTTCACGACGCACATCCAGCACCAAAGCACGAATGCGATCGCCCACACGATAGATTTCCCTGGGGATTAATTCATCACGGCGGAGCATGGCTTCTGTATGTCCCACTTCAACAATCAAATTTCCAGCTTCCACGCGTTTCACAGAGCCGTGCACAATCTGACCTTTTTTATCAATCATTTCTTCATATTGTTGATTGCGTTCAGCATCGCGTACTTTCTGCATAATCACTTGTTTTGCCGTTTGGGCAGCAATTCGGCCAAAATCCATCGGAGGGAGTGGATCAGAAATCAAATCACCCACTTTGGCAAATTTATCAGATTTGCGGGCTTCAGCAAGTGAAATTTGCTTAAATTCATCTTCCACTTCTTCTACTACGGTTAAAACACGGGTCATTTCAATAGCGCCATCATCAGGATTGATATGAGTACGAATATCGTATTCAGGACCGTATTTACTGCGCCCTGCTTTGGAAATACCTTCTTCCATAGCCGCTAAAATATCATTTTTATCTAACCCTTTTTCATGGGCCAATAAATCAGCCATTTGAATCAGTTCTGGTCTTGGGAGTGTTGCTGTTTGCATTATTTTTTTCCTTTCGTTTTGTTAAAAATTTCTTCTGGTAAAGTGAGTTTTGCGTGCTGAATTTTGTCAAAGGGAAGCTCCAGTTCATTCCCTTCAAAATCCAACAAAATGGTGTTATTTTTGACGCCTTTTAAAGTACCTTTGAAACGACGGCGCCCATCAATTTCATCCATCAATTCAATTTTTGCAGATTGTCCTTTAAAGCGATCGTAATCAGCCAATTTCACCAAGGGGCGATCAATCCCGGGGGAAGATACTTCCAACACCCATTTTCCCGGAAAGGGATCGGCCACATCCAATAAAGCTGAGACCGTCTGACTGATTTTACTACAATCTTCCAACCCCATTTCTTTTCGATCAATGCGTTCAGCCATAATCTGCAAGGTTTGCAATTCTTTTCCTTGTACGCTAACACGCACCAATTCATACCCCATGTCCGTTAGGGTTGGCTCAATTGTTTTAATAACTGTTTCAATCAAATTCATTTTGTTTCCTTTTTTAAAAAAGGCGGGGCTTTTTAAGTCCCACCTCTTATTTTTGAAAGAAGTTATGTGGGTATTATATATCATATAAAAATGATTGTCAAGCAAAAATTTTATTTTTTTCTGGACAAAATGAAAAAAATATGTTAGACTGCCCCTGTTTTCCCCATAAACAAGGCCAAATAGATGTAGGGGTTGGCTTTTAAATAATTTTTTTCGAGGATATATGAATAAACAGTTTAATCGCCAACGCAGGCATAATAATAATCGCACATCTCGTCCTGTAGCTATGCAACAAATTACTCGCTTTACGAATTTTGATTCTTCCGGGCCTATGGGGAAATTGCGCGGAACTCCTTTACAATTGGTCGAAAAATATCAAGCTGGGGCGAAGGACGCCCAAATGCAAGGGGACGACGTTTTGTTTCAAACTTGTCAGCAATATGCAGATCATTATTTAAGATTACAGGCGATTGCCATTGAAAATGAACAGGCTAAAACCAAGGTTGAACCTGTAGTTTCGGTTGAATCTACTTTGGAAGAAAATAAGGATGTGTCTACCCAGGAAAAGGAAACACCTGAGACAAAAAAAGCTGAAGTGCCTGTGGGGGAAAAGGCTAAAGCGCCTCAAGTCCTCCAAGTCCCTAAGGCTCCTGTTGTCGAAAAAAGACCTATTATTCGCCACAAAAAAGCACCCGAAAATTCATTGTCAATGCCGATAGATGCCTTGCAAGAAAAATCAGAAATTACAGAATAACTAAAGAAAAAGCCCTCATTTCGTTGAGAGCTTTAAAACATGGTGCCGAAGAGAGGAATCGGACCCCCGACCCACGCATTACGAATGCGTTGCTCTACCAACTGAGCTACTTCGGCACACTTTTTATTGTACAAGATTTATCCTTAAAAATCAAGTCCCTTTGCAATTATTTTTAAACCTATATGTAAAGAAAGCCACTTCTTCCTTGACTTTTGATTCAAATTATTGCTATGCTTTTCAAGAGGATAGGAAAAAATTATGGCGACATTAAAAACATCCGTTTTGGGAATCAAGTTTGAAAATCCGTTTTTGCTGTCTTCGGCACCGCCGACTGCCAGCATCAAAGGCATTGATCAGGCGTTTGAACTGGGCTGGGGTGGCGCTGTCTTAAAAACAATCACGCCGGGTGACATAGAAATGATTGAGGCCAGCCCCACTTATGCTGCTTTTAAGGATGGACACAAGGTTTACGGTTTCGAAAACATTGAAATGCTGAGCCATCTATCCGTTAGAGAATGGTTGAAGGGGATTCAATTTTTAAAGAAGAAACATCCCACAAAAGTAATTATTGTAAGTATTATGGCGCCAGTTCAAAAACAAGAGTGGCAAAAGTTGGTTAAGACTTTTAATAAATCCCCCTGTGATGCTTTTGAACTCAATTTTTCCTGCCCTAATGGTGTGCCAGAAAAAGGAATTGGGATGGCCATTGGAACGGATCCCAAGCTTTCTGCCCAAATTACAAAATGGGTTGTAGAAGTGGCCGAAAAACCTGTGTTTGTAAAACTATCCCCAAATGTCACAAACATTGTGGAAATCGCCAAAGCGGTGGAAAAAGCCGGTGCCGATGGTATTGCCGCCATCAATACTGTTCAATCCATTATGGGCGTAAACTTGGATACCTTTGTGCCGTACCCCAATGTCAATGGTAAATCCACCTATGGCGGTTATTCGGGGAGAGCTGTTAAGCCGATTGGCCTTAAATGTGTTGCGCAAATACGCCAGATGAGCGACCTGCCTATTTTAGGAATGGGTGGCATTTCCACTTGGCAAGATGCCGCCGAATATATTGCCCTTGGATCGGATGTGGTTCAAGTTTGCACCGAAGTCATGGTGAATGGTTATGGAATTATTGATGCACTCAAAAAAGGTCTGTTAGATTACTTAAAAGCCAAAAAATTAAAAAGTCCGAAGGAATTAAAAAATAAAGCCATTACCCAACTATCCACGCATGAAAAATTGCCCAAAAAGAAGAAAGTTCATCCGGTGATTGATGACGCGCTTTGTTGTAAATGTGGTAAATGCGTGAAGATATGTGGGGAGTCCGAACATGGGTGTTTATCCTTGGTCAAAGGCCATATTGAATTGGATAAAAAATGTTGTGCCGGTTGCTCGCTATGTTCCATTGTTTGTCCACTAAATGCGATTACAATGAAGTGAAAAAAGCCACCGTTTGCGCGGTGGCTTTTAATCTTGGTGGAAGGTGATTAGCACTTATCGAGCAACCCATTCGGTTGATTTAAAAGAATTAGCCTTCAAAATCCACAACCTGTTTTGAGTTTATCACCCAGGGGAAAAAGTGTTGCTTTATCAACTTATTTTTGCTAATATACCAATATGAAAATAAAAGTCATAAGTTTAGTAGAAGGAGAACGCTATGTCCAGCAAAAATGTTGTTCCAAAACTTTCGGATACACAAAAAGAAGCCTTGAACTTTTATGCGCGCAGCCATTATTTAATTATCAATAATCTTCTCTGTCAAAACTTTGATGAGCTTCTTTTGAAGTGCTTACCCTTTGTTAATGATGACGACAAAGGAATGATTAAAGAAGCTCTAGAACAAGGAAAGGCAAAAAGGTTTAATACCAATGAAGAATGGGGTGAGAAAATTTTTAATGCTTATGTCAAACGCACAACAGAAAAACTGACCCCAAAAGATGTGGAGAACCACTTAAAAATAGCTGTACACGATATTTTAGAAATTAATAGTGCTATGATGTCTCTTGATAATGATTTAACCGTGTTTCGAAAAGTTCATTTAAGAGATCATTTTTCTACCTGTAAAGTGGGGGAGAAAAAAGAAATTCCTTGTTTTATCTCTACTACATTAAATCCTGATAAATATGAAACAAGCGCTGATGTAGTGTTATACAAGATTATACTGCCAAAAGGAACACCTGTTATCCGGATTGATTTATTGGATAAGGCATTGGCCAATGAATATTTTGGGACATCTCCACAAAATGAGGAGGAAGTGTTATTACCTCCGATGAGTTTTCAAGTTCTAAATACTGTTTCCCAATCTGATGGCAATATTAAAGGTAAAGTTGATTTGAAAGCTTTGCAACCATTAGATGTTCTTACAATTTTAAAAAATTCTCTAACACAATTACACAAAACAAAAAATTTAAATATCCAACTAAAATCATCTTATAAAAAGTTCGATAAGTTACGGAAGTTTGCGGTTTTTCTCCCTCAATAATGTAAATTGGCTAGCGCACAATTTATCCCTCGCATACTCGGGACCGCCTCCGGCGTCCTGTCTGCGGGACACATTGCGTCCCTTGCCACCGAACTTGCCGAATGCCTTGCGAAATATGAAAAAAGCCACCGTTTGCGCGATGGCTTTTAATCTTGGTGGGTCCGGCAGGACTCGAACCTGCGACCAGCCCGTTATGAGCGGGCAGCTCTAACCAACTGAGCTACAGACCCATCGCAACATAATCAAGTACTTTAGCAAAATTCATTAAAAAAATCAAGCTTTTTTTGACATTTTGAAAATAAATATTTTTTTGGGCTTTTTTACTGGAAAAAAGCTTTTTTTTGTGATATAATCAGCTTGTCTTTAAGGAAAACAAAATGAAAGGATATAGATGAGCAAAGACTATACTTTTAATCCTGGCGATTTTGTTGTTTATCCTGCGCATG
>DFKU01000012.1 GCA_002373615.1 Alphaproteobacteria bacterium UBA3637
CCCTATCGGGCTCGCAATGACGGGATATAAAAAATGCGGGCTCGCAATGATGGAACAGCGTGGCCATTCCACCCCCGCCCGTCATCCTTGGACGAGCGTTAGCGAGATCCGAGGATCCACTTGGTGTAGCTTCAACGCGCCCAGATATGCACAATACGCACAATCAGGTCGCAGTATGATAGAAATGCTGGGGGTGTTGGCTGTGATAGGCGTTCTCTCTGTTGCAGGCATCGCGGGCTATAATAATGCCATGAATCGTCATCGGGCGAATGAGCTCTTATACGAAGTGCAAAAAAGGGCGGTTGTGGTGGCTGCTCAGGTCGCTCAGGGACGGGAAAGCCTTTCCATTTCTGAATTTACCAATCCTTCTGGCTATCTTTTCGATGTTAAAAATTGGAACACCACACAATTTGCTGTGACTTTGACGCAGGATGATGGCGCAAATATTGATGCCAAAATATGTGATCAGATAAAAATGTTAACTGAAAATAATTTATTTTTTCAAAGGATTGGTAAAAATTGTATTCATTTTATTTTTAATAAAAATCTGAGTAGTGCTGATGAGCCTACTCTTAAAAAAAGTTGTACAAAACAAAGTGAATGTAATGGCTATCAGCAATGCTTAAATGGATACTGTGAGGAAAATTGTCGCTCAGATCAACTTTTTTCTGAAAAGGATAAAACTTATGATTGTAGTGAAATTCCAACTACATGTGGAATTTGCACTGAAAGACAATATTGTAAGATTACAGCACACAATTATATTCCCGATACAGGAGAATGTGTTGATTTAGAAAGTGAAGAGGAATTTGAAAGTAAAAAAAGAACCCTTATTTTTCCTGATGGGACAACAAAGTCTGTGTGGCTTAATGCTTCTGTATCTATAAGTTGGTGGAGCGCTAAAAATTATTGTGAAGCGCATGGGAAAAAGATGGCTGATATCAATACAGCTATGGCATTAGAACCAAAATACTGGACTTGGACATCGGAAATAAGTAATTATCGTGGAGCATATGCTGTTCTAGAAAGAGTAGCCAAAGGTTTAGAGAGAAACTATTCCTACAAAGCTTTATGCATTGATTAAAAAATCCCCAAATGAGGGGGTAAACAAAAAGCCGGTATTTTGCCGGCGGTTTTGTTTTTTGTATACCCCCTACTCTGTCATACCCAGAAGTTTTTTATATTCATCCCGCAAAAATTCGGTCTCGGCGCGGTCGGCCGGATCCATCTTGCGCAATTTCAAGACTTGGCGCATCACTTTCACATCAAAGCCTGCCCCTTTGGCTTCGGAAAAAACTTCCCGAATATCGGCGGCCAGTTCCTTTTTTTCTTCCTCTAACCGTTCAATACGGTCAATAAAGGTATTCAGTTGATTGGCGTCCTTGGATGCATTGATATTTTCTTCCATTTTATCCCCCTTTCAATGATGGATTATTTTTTAATAGCAGCCACAGCAGCGTTTAAATCGGCCTCAGTGCACAATCCCAAAGTGACAGGATTTTGCGCTTGAATTTGATTTAAATTCTTATGCGTTTTTTCGCGGATCGCTTTGACCGTCGGTTTTGTGGTGCGAATCAAACGAATAATTTGGGCATCCGTTAAATCAGGATGATTTCTGACCAGCCATAAAATGGCCGCAGGACGAATCATGCGTTTGGATTGAGATAAGAATCTGGACCCTTTATTCAGTAATTTTTCAATTTCAGGGTTGCTGGCCAAAGTAAGGGCGGCATTTGGATCGGCCTCACACCGTTTGATTTCTTCGGCCGTTAATTGATTTGCAGTAATCGGGTTGATGCCAACAATATGACTGGCAACATCTCCGTCGGCGATGGCTTGAACCTCCAGGGAATGCATTCCGCAAAATTCCCCGATTTGTTTAAAAGTAAGCGATGTATTTTCAACCAACCACACGGCTGTCGCTTTTGGCATTAAAGGCAGTGACATTTTTTATCCTTTCATTAAAGTTTGAATGCCCTTACTATACACTTTTTTAGATAAAAAGGCAAGAGTTAATTTTTATATTGACAAAAAGAAAAGATTACTGTATTTTTAAACGTGCATTTGGTAGGTGCCAAGTGCCGGAACTAAAAAATCCGTGCAGATGTCCGTCCGATACAGGACGGATGACCACCGAATAAATTGAATAAGTGGCTCTGTATCTGTACAGTTTTTTAGCATCCGTCCACTAAAGTAGTGGATTTTTCTATGGGCGGTGCTAACCAAATAAATTGAATAGGTTAGAGGCTTTTAATCAGGCTAAACAATGACGCCGCCCGCCTGTTTTTAAAAAATTCTTAAAAAAAGATTAAAAAAGGTGTTGACAGAAAAGTTTTTTTAAGGTATAATACTCAGAACTTTTTCTATAATGGAAAAGTAGGCGCGTCGAAATTAGAAAGGTTAAAAATGACAACACCAGCTGAGTTTGTTAGACAAGTGAAACAGGAAGTTTCAAAGATTACCTGGCCTTCACGGGCTGAAGCCATGCGTGGGACTGTGGTTGTTATTGGGGCCAGCATCCTATTGGCTGCCTTTTTAGTGTGTGTGGACTTTGTATTTGCTGCAGCCGTTGGGGCTGTTGTCGGAGGGTAAGAATATGACAATGCGTTGGTATGTGATTCACGCTTATTCTGGTTTTGAACAAAAAGTGGCTGATTTTATTAAAGAACAAGCTGAAAAAAAAGGATTGTCCTCATTGGTGGAACAAGTCATTGTGCCGACCGAAAAAATTATGACTGTTCAAAATGGGGCCAAAAAAGAATCTTCCAGAAAATTTTTCCCGGGTTATGTTCTGGCTAAAATGGAAATGACAGATGATACCTGGTATTTGGTTGCAAAAACACCAAAAGTGACAGGCTTTTTGGGGGGAAAGAAACCTCAAGCTATTACTGAACAAGAGGCAGCACGCATTTTGAATCAAGTGGAAGAAGGAGAAACAAAACCGCGTTCTGCTATTACTTTTGAGGTAGGTGAACAAGTTCAAATTATGGATGGGCCTTTTGTGAGTTTTGTGGGTGAAATTCAAGAAGTGGATGCCGAAAAAGAACGTTTAAAATTACAGGTTTCTATTTTTGGTCGTCCCACCCCTGTGGAGCTGACTTATACTCAGGTAAAGAAGGTGTAAAATGTTGTTTTTTGATGATATAGAAAGTGGTGAAGAAATGTGGTTTTGTGGAGAAAATGTTGGAGTTTCCCCTGCTTTAAAACCGACAGAAAAAAAGTCAACTTGCGCTTGTGGCAGGTCTGTGTGTTGTGGAAAACACAAAGATTGTTGTCATAAGAAAGAAACTATTCGTTTTGTTAAAGGAGCTCAAAGAGAGCGTTAACAAAACAAGGTGGGTAAATCAAATTGATTCGGATTTACTTTTCCTGATGTAGAAGATGAGCCATCATCGGACTACAAAACTTCAAGGGGAAACCCGAATGAATCAAGAAACAAATTGCTAATATGAGGTTATAAAATGGCAAAAGAAATATTGGGCTTTATCAAACTTCAAATTGAAGCGGGTAAAGCAAACCCTTCCCCTCCTGTGGGACCGGCCTTGGGTCAAAGAGGCTTAAACATTATGGATTTTTGTAAGGCGTTTAACGCAAAAACACAAAAAGAAGAACCCGGTTCTCCTATTCCTGTGATTATTACAGCATATAAGGATCGGACTTTTTCCTTTGTGACAAAGTTACCGCCTGTCAGCTATTACATTAAAAAAGCTGCAAATTTAAAGAGTGCCAGCCATGCGCCTGGTCGTGACAAAGCAGGTAAAATTACCAAAGCTCAAGTTAAGGAAATCGCTATTAAAAAGATGCCGGACTTGAACTGTCACACTGTGGAAGCAGGGATGGAAATGGTGGCTGGGCAAGCCAGATCAATGGGTATTGAAGTCGTGGAGTAAGAAAATGACAGGAAAAAGATTAAAAAAAGCCTATGAAGGCATTGAAAAGAAAGCTTACTCTTTAGACGAAGCTATCAAAATGATTAAAGCTGGTGCAACAGCTAAATTTGATGAAACAGTGGATATCGCCGTGAAATTGGGTGTGGATCCAAAACAATCCGACCAAATGGTGCGTGGTGCTGTTTCTTTGCCTGCCGGAACCGGTAAAACCTTAAAGGTTGCCGTGTTTGCTAAAGGGCCGAAAGCCACTGAAGCCAAAAACGCCGGTGCTGATATCGTTGGGGATGATGACCTGATGAACGATATTTTAGCCGGTAAAATTGAATTTCAACGTTTGATTGCTACCCCGGATATGATGGGCTTGGTGGGTCGCGTTGGTAAAATTTTGGGTCCGAAGGGCTTGATGCCAAACCCCAAATTGGGGACTGTGACAATGGATGTGGCGAATGCAGTGAAAGCTGCCAAAGCCGGTCAAGTGCAATTCCGTGTGGATGCGGCCGCCATTGTGCATGCCGGTATCGGGAAAGCCAGTTTTTCAGAAGATAAAATCGCTGAAAACGTGCGTGCTTTCGTGAAAGCCTTACAGGGATTAAAGCCTGCCTCTTCTTCAGGGGTGTACCTGCAACAGGTGGCTTTAAGTACCACTCAAGGAGTCGGTGTCAAAGTAGCACTGACAACCATTGGGTAAAAAAGTTTTTGGCCTTGCCCGTTCGGGTGGGGCCGAAAAAATGCCTGTCCAAGACTGTGGGCGCTTATCATGGGATAAGCTTAATGGAAGAGCACTTCCGCCGACATAGACAGAACGGTGATTGGATATTCCAAAAAACCGGTTTCTGGACAGGGAGTTGAGGAAGGGATTAACCCGACCTCTGTGTAGAAACCAAGAAGGGCGAACAAAAGTTCAAACTTCTTATAGAACGGAGTAAGAAAAGTGAAACGTGAAGAGAAACAACAGCTGATTTCAGACCTGTCGAACGTTTTCAAAAAAGCTAAGTTGGTCGTTGTCGTTCATAATAATGGGCTGACAATGGAACAAACAACCGCTTTAAGAAAAAATGTTCGTGCGGATGGGGCCAGCTATAAAGTTGCAAAAAACCGTTTGGCTAAACTTGCTTTGGCAGGAACCCCTTATGAATCCTTGAAGGATTTATTAACGGGACCAACAGCAATTGCTTATTCAGAAGACGAAATTGCGGCTTCTAAAGCAGTCGTAAAAATGGCAAAAGAATCCGATAAATTTAAAGTTATCGGGGGTGCCATGAACGGCGAAGCAATTGACGTTGCACGTATTCAACAATTGGCTTCTTTGCCGGATTTGGATGGATTACGTGCTCAATTGATTGGCTTGTTGCAAGCTCCTGCTGGACAATTGGCCAGACTCGCAAAAGCTTACTCAGAAAAAGCTGAGTAATTGTTTAACATAAAATAAAAGAAAAGGAATATTAAAATGACTGATTTAAATAAATTGATTGATGAATTGTCTCAGTTGACAATTTTGGAAGCTGCTGATTTAGCAAAAGCTTTGGAAGAAAAGTGGGGCGTAAGCGCTGCTGCTCCTGTGGCTGTTGCTGCTGCCGGTGGAGCTGCTGGTGCTGCTGAAGAAAAGACCGAATTTGACGTGATCTTGACCGATGCAGGTGCTAACAAAATCGGCGTGATTAAGGAAGTCCGTGCTATTACGAACTTAGGCCTTAAAGAAGCTAAAGACTTAGTTGATGGTGCACCAAAAGAAATCAAGAAAGGTGCCGCCAAAGACGAAGCCGAAAAAATCAAGAAACAACTGGAAGCCGCTGGTGCTAAGGTTGAATTGAAATAAGGTTTGTCTTAACCTTGAAGGGGAGGGTTGTTCTGAAAATTTTTAGGGCAACCCGAAACCTTCTGAATAAAACAGAGAAAAGTTGACGCCCAAAATGTCAACAACGAGTTGTAAAAAAATTTTTATGGGGTGTACCTAAATGATAAAGTCTGAAATTAATCATCGCCGTGTTCGGAAAAACTTTGGTCGTATTGAAACTGTGGCGGAAATGCCGAATTTAATTGATGTACAAATCAATTCTTACAAACAATTTTTACAAGCGGGGGTTCCGCCTGAAAAAAGGGAGGATACAGGCTTACAGGCTGTTTTTAAGTCTGTTTTTCCGGTCCATGATTTTGCAGGGCGTGGGGATTTGGAATTTGTCAAATATGAATTGGAAGCTCCAAAATTTGATGTTCATGAATGTTTGAAAAGGGATCTCACTTTTGCTTCTCCGGTGAAGGCCACTTTGCGTTTGGTCGTGTGGGATATTGATGAAACAACCGGTGCCCGTACCATTCGTGATATTAAGGAACAAGAAGTTTATATGGGTGATTTACCCCTTATGACAGAAAAAGGAACCTTTATTGTGAACGGGACAGAACGTGTGGTGGTCAGTCAAATGCACCGTTCCCCCGGGGTGTTCTTCGGTCATGATAACGGGGAAACACACTCATCCGGTAAATTACTTTATTCTGCCCGTATTATTCCGTACCGCGGGTCATGGATTGACTTTGAATTTGATGCCAAAGATTTAGTGAATGTGCGTATTGACCGTCGTCGTAAGTTGCCGGCCACCACATTATTGTATGCTTTGGATAGTGCAGAAACTGCCCAAAAGCGTTTGGAAGCTGCCAAAGAAGGGAAAGTATTGGATTCGTCCGAAGTGTCAGGGATGAGCAAGGAAGAAATCCTGAATACTTTCTATGAAACCAGTACCTATAAGTTAGGTAAAAAAGGGTGGACAACCCCTTATATCCCTGAACGTTTAAAGGGTGTCAAATTGATGTATGATTTGGTGGATGCCCAAACAGGGGATGTGAAAGCCAACAAAGGTGAAAAATTGATTGCTGCCAAGGCCATGAAGTTGAAAAAAGACGGCTTGGAAGAAGTGTTGTTGCAAGAAGCCGATTTATATGGACGCTTTGTGGCAACCGATATGATTGATGAAACCACCGGTGAAGTTTTGTTGGAAGCAGGCGATGAACTTTCCGAAGATGATTTCAAAAAGTTTAAAGAATTGAAAATCAAAGAAATTTCATTACTTTACATTGATTATGTGACAGTGGGTCCTTATATCCGTAACACTTTGGTGGCGGATAAAAATACCACTCGCGAAGAAGCTTTGATTGATATTTATAAGATTATGCACCCAGGTGAATTGCCTGTGGTGGAAACTGCTGATGCCACTTTCCGGACGTTGTTCTTTGATAAAGAACGCTATGATTTATCCGCTGTGGGTCGTGTCAAAATGAATATGCGTTTGGGTTTTTCGAATGAAGAAGTGTCCCCTGATATTCATACATTGCGCAAAGAAGATATCTTGGCCATCATTAAGGTTTTAACCGAAATCAAAGATGGTAAGGGCGAAATTGATGATATTGATAACTTGGGCAACCGTCGTGTGCGTCCTGTGGGTGAATTGATGGAAAATCAATATCGCATTGGGTTGTTGCGCATGGACAGACTCATTCGCGAACACATGACTTCCGCTGAAATTGATACGGTGATGCCCTCTGATTTAGTGAATGCGAAACCTTTGGCAAGCGCTGTGCGTGAATTCTTTGCATCCAGCCAATTGAGTCAATTCATGGATCAAAATAACCCCTTGTCAGAAATTACACATAAACGTCGTTTGTCGGCTTTGGGGCCTGGGGGTCTTACCCGGGATCGTGCCGGTATGGAAGTGCGTGACGTGCACCCCACCCATTATGGTCGTATCTGCCCGATTGAATCCCCAGAAGGTCAAAACATCGGGTTGATTAACTCACTCGCCACCTATGCCAAAGTGAATGATTATGGGTTCATTGAAACCCCATATCGTCGTGTGGTGGATAAAAAGGTGACCGATGAAGTGGTCTATATGTCCGCGATGGAAGAAGCCCGTCATACAATTGCTCAGGCGAATTCTACCCTAGATGATAAAGGCAATTTAACAGGGGAATTTGTAACCGCACGTCAAGCAGGCGAAGTGGTGCAAGCCAAACCTGAAGAAGTGGACTTTATGGATGTGTCACCGCGTCAAGTGGTGTCTGTGGCAGCAGGTTTGATTCCGTTCTTGGAAAACGATGATGCTAACCGTGCGTTGATGGGTTCCAACATGCAGAAGCAGGCTGTGCCTTTGTTAAAGAACGAATCTCCATTGGTTGGAACAGGAATGGAACGCGTGGTGGCCAAAGATTCTAAAGCGGCAGTTTCTGCCAGACGTGCCGGTGTAGTCCAATCTGTGGATTCTGCCCGTATTGTGATTCGTGCGACCGAAGAATTATCTTCAACCTCTGCCGGTGTGGATATTTACAATTTGGATAAATTCCAAAGATCCAACACAGGGACCTGTATGACCCAGAAACCGCTGGTCAAAGTGGGTGAAAAGGTGGAAAAAGGCGAAATTATTGCTGACGGACCTTGTACCGAAATGGGTGAATTGGCCTTGGGACGCAATATTTTGGTTGCCTTTGTGCCATGGAACGGTTATAACTACGAAGACTCTATCTTGGTCAGTGAACGCATTGCCCGTGATGATGTCTTTACCTCCATTCACTTGGAAGAATTTGAAGTGACCGCCCGTGATACCAAATTGGGTCAAGAAGAAATTACCCGTGATATTCCAAACGTTGGGGAAGAAGGCCTGAAGAATTTGGATGAAACCGGTGTGATTTATATCGGTGCTGAAGTGAAAGCCGGTGATATTTTGGTGGGTAAGGTGACACCAAAGGGTGAAACCGTGATGACACCGGAAGAAAAATTATTGCGTACCATCTTTGGTGAAAAGGCCGCGGATGTGCGTGATAGTTCACTGCGTGTGCCCCCTGGTATTTCAGGGACTGTGGTGGATGTGCGTATCTTTACCCGTCGGGGACTTGAAAAAGATGAACGCGCGCGTTCCATTGAACAAGCTGAAATCACAAAGCTGGCCAAAGACCGTGATGATGAAAAGGCCATTTTGATTGCCGACTTTGCGGGTCGTATTCGTGAAAAGTTGGTGGGTCAAAAGGTTACCAAGGCCGAAGGATTTAAGGCGGGTCATGTTTTGACAGAAGAAGATTTGGCAGATTTAAAAATTTCCAGCTTGCGTAAAATCAATGTCAAAGAAGACACTGTGATGGTGGAAGTGGAACAACTCATTAAAACCTATGACGATGCCGAAAAGAATTTGCAGGCTGACTTTGAATCCAGAGTTGAAAAATTGCAACGTGGCGATGATATGTTGCCGGGTGAACTGAAAAAGATTAAAGTCTTTGTGGCCGCCAAACGCAAATTGCAACCCGGGGATAAAATGTCCGGTCGTCACGGAAACAAAGGTGTGGTTTCACGTGTTCTTCCTATCGAAGATATGCCTTACACGGAAGACGGAACCCCTGTGGATATCGTGTTGAACCCACTGGGTGTGCCATCCCGTATGAATGTGGGACAGGTTTTGGAAACGCACTTAGGCTATGCTTGCCATGCATTGGGTGCCGAAATCAATCAAGTGGTTGAACGGGTGAAAGCCAACAAGGCCAAAGTAGATGATTTACGCAAGACCTTAAAAGACATTTATGGCGACAAAGAATACACCAAGAAGATTGCACCTATGTCTGATGCAGAAGTCATGGAAATGAGTGCGAACTTGAAAGACGGTTTGCCCATCGCAACTCCTGTCTTTGACGGCGCACACATGGATGACATTGATGCGATGCTCAAACGTGCAGGTTTGCCTGTGTCAGGTCAAGTGACCCTGTTTGACGGTCGTACCGGCGAAGCCTTTGACCGCAAAGTTACCATTGGCTATATGTACATGCTGAAATTACACCACTTGGTGGATGAAAAAATTCACGCGCGTTCCATTGGGCCATACAGCTTGGTCACACAACAGCCACTCGGTGGTAAAGCACAAGGCGGTGGTCAGCGCTTCGGTGAAATGGAAGTGTGGGCTTTGGAAGCCTATGGGGCAGCTTATACGTTGCAAGAAATGCTTACCATCAAGTCCGATGACGTGTCGGGTCGTATTAAAGCCTATGAAACCATTATCCGTGGGGATACCTCATTCGAAGCAGGCATTCCTGAATCCTTCAATGTGTTGGTGAAGGAAATGCGGTCTCTCGGCTTAGATGTGGAACTGAATCAAAACGAACAATAAGGAGAAAATGACAATGAATGAACTTATGAGAACTTTCAGCCCTTTGGCAAATCCGCAAACTTTTGACAATATTCGGATTTCGGTGGCCTCCCCTGAGAAAATCAGGTCTTGGTCGTTTGGGGAGGTGACCCGTCCGGAAACCATCAACTATCGGACATTTAAGCCCGAACGCGATGGACTTTTCTGTGCCAAAATCTTTGGTCCGGTGAAAGACTACGAATGTTTGTGCGGTAAATATAAGCGCATGAAGTATCGTGGGATTACCTGCGAAAAGTGCGGTGTGGAAGTGACTTTGGCCAAAGTGCGTCGTGAACGGATGGGACACATTGATTTGGTGGCCCCTGTGACCCACATTTGGTTCTTGAAATCTTTGCCCAGCCGTATTGGGACATTGTTGGATATGATGCTGAAGGATTTGGAAGCCGTTCTTTACTTTGAAAAATACATTGTGATTGAACCGGGTTTGACCACCTTGAAGCAATTTGAATTACTCACCGAAGAACAATATCAAAAGGCTCAAGAAGAATTTGGGGAAGATGCTTTCCGTGCCGGTATTGGGGCAGAAGCCATTAAGACCCTTCTTTCACAGATTGATTTGGCTGGTGAAGCCAAAAAGCTCCGCGCTGAATTGATTGAAACAAAAGCCGATATGAAGCGCAAGAAAATCGTCAAGAAGTTGAAATTAGTGGAAGCTTTCTTGGAATCCGGTTCCCGTCCCGAATGGATGGTGTTGGATGTGTTGCCGGTGATTCCACCGGATTTACGTCCTTTGGTCCCATTGGATGGCGGACGTTTTGCAACCTCTGATTTGAATGATTTGTATCGCCGTGTGATTAACCGCAACAATCGTTTGAAACGGTTATTGGAACTGCGTGCCCCTGAAATCATTATCCGCAATGAAAAACGTATGCTTCAGGAAGCCGTGGATGCTTTGTTTGATAACGGGCGTCGTGGCCGTGCTGTGACAGGAATCAACAAACGCCCCTTAAAGTCTTTGGCTGATATGCTTCGCGGTAAAGCCGGGCGCTTCCGTCAAAACTTGTTAGGTAAACGTGTGGACTATTCCGGTCGTTCCGTGATTACGGTGGGTCCTGAATTGAAATTGCATCAGTGTGGGCTTCCGAAACGAATGGCCTTGGAATTGTTTAAGCCTTTCATTTATTCTAAATTGGAGGCTCAAGGCAAAGCTGCCACTATTAAAAATGCCAAAAAGATTGTGGAAAAAGAAACACCGGATGTTTGGGATATTTTGTCCGAAGTCATTAAAGAGCACCCAGTTCTGTTAAACCGTGCACCAACCTTGCACCGTTTGGGGATTCAAGCCTTTGAACCTGTGTTGATTGAAGGGAAAGCCATTCAATTGCACCCATTGGCCTGTACCGCCTTTAACGCTGACTTTGACGGTGACCAGATGGCCGTGCACGTTCCATTGTCCACTGAAGCTCAATTAGAAGCGCGTGCTTTAATGCTTTCCACAAACAACATCTTGGCTCCTGCCAACGGACAACCCATTATTGTGCCGACTCAGGATATGATTTTGGGCATGTATTACCTGTCCATGATGCGCGAAGGCGAAAAGGGCGAAGGCATGGTGTTTTCCGGGCGTCAAGAAATTGAACACGCTTTGTTTGAAAAGGCTGTTTCTTTGCACGCCAAAATCAAAGTGCGTTTGGAAATTACCGATGATAACGGGGAACGTGTTACCAAATTGGTGGAAACAACCCCGGGACGCGTGATTTTGTCCGAAGTGCTGCCGACCTCCGGTAAGGTCCCATTCAGCTTGATTAACCGTCAAATTGGTAAGAAACAAGTGGCTGAAATTTTGGGAATTGTGTACCGCGAATGTGGTCAAAAAGAAACCTGTATCTTTGCTGATAGCATCAAGGCGATGGGCTTTAAGAATGCAGCCAAAGCCGGTATTTCCATCGGAAAAGATGACTTTATTATTCCGCCCGAAAAGAAAAAGTTGTTGGCCGAAACCGAAGCAAAAGTGAATGAATTTGAACAACAATATCAAGATGGTTTGATTACCCGTTTGGAAAAATACAATAAAGCCGTGGATGCATGGAACAATTGTACAGACGCGGTGGCAAAAGCCATGATGAAGCATATTTCAAAGGCTGAACCCGGACAACCGGTGAATTCTGTGTTTATGATGTCGGATTCCGGGGCGCGTGGATCGGCCACTCAGATGCGTCAGCTGGCAGGTATGCGTGGATTGATGACCAAGCCGTCAGGGGAAATTATTGAAACCCCCATTCGTTCTAACTTTAAAGAAGGGTTAACCGTTTTGGAATACTTTAACTCCACTCACGGTTCCCGCAAAGGGTTGGCGGATACCGCTTTGAAAACAGCAAACTCCGGATATTTGACCCGTCGTTTGGTGGATGTGGCGCAAGATGCCATTATTACTATGCAGGATTGTGGCACCGAAAATGGGATTACTATCCGTCCCATTATTGAAGGTGGGGACGTGATTGCCACCACCGGTGAACGTATTTTGGGTCGAACAACGGCTGAAGATGTGAAGCATCCGGAATCAGGGGAAATCATTATTCCAAAAGGGAAATTGGTGGATGAACAGGATGTGGCCAAAATTGATGCGCTCGGTATTGATTCCGTCAAGATTCGTTCGGTGCTCACCTGTGAAGCCGAAGATGGTATTTGTGCGGCCTGTTACGGACGTGATTTGGCCCGTGGAACCCCTGTGAACTTGGGTGAAGTGGTTGGTATTATCGCCGCTCAATCCATTGGGGAACCGGGGACTCAGCTCACCTTGCGTACCTTCCACGTGGGTGGTACTGCCCAACGTGGGGCTGACGCTGCCGTGGATGCTGCCTTTGATGCCACTGTGCGTTTAGGACAGGGCGGAATCATTGTGAAAAATTCACAAGGGGATTCTGTTGTTCTTTCTCGTAACTTTGAAATTTCTTTGTTAGATGCTAACCATCGTGAAAAGGCCCGTCATAAGATTCCATATGGCGCCAAATTAATGGTGACAGATGGTCAGGAAGTGAAGAAGGGCGCACGTTTAGCCGAATGGGATCCGTATTCAACCCCAATGATTGCCGATGCTGATGGTATTGCCAAATACGAAGATATCATCGCCGGTAAGACTTTGGATGAACGTACAGATGCCTCCACAGGGCTGACTGAACGCATTATTATGGAACCGGATAAACAATCCTCTGCCAAGAACTTGCGTCCTGTCATTGCCATTGTGAATGACAAAGGTAAGGCCATTAAAACATCCAAAGGAATTGAAGCCAAAACATATTTGCCAAAAGGCGCCATTATCACTGTTAAGGATGGTCAAGAAATCCATGTGGGTGACGTGTTGGCATTGGTGGCACGGGATTCCAAAACCAAGGATATTACGGGCGGTTTGCCACGTGTGGCAGAACTTTTTGAAGCCCGTCATCCAAAGGACGCCGCTATTATGGCAGAAGCCGCTGGTATGGTGGAATATGACAAAGACTTTAAGTCCAAGCGCGTGATTAACGTGGTGGATGATGAAGGGAATCGTCACGCTCACCTGATTCCAAAAGGTCGTACGCCTGCCGTTTATGAAGGTGATATGGTCCAAAAGGGCGATATGATTGTGGAAGGGCCTTTGGCACCACACGACATCTTACGCATTTTAGGTGTGGAAGCTTTGGCGCATTACTTGGTGAAAGAAGTCCAAGCCGTGTATCGTTTGCAGGGTGTGCGTATCAACGACAAACACATTGAAGTGATCGTGCGTCAAATGATGCGTAAAATGGAAGTGGTGGATCCGGGTGATACCACGTTGTTGGAAGGTGAACAAGTTGAAAAGAATCAACTGATTAAAGAAAACTTGAAAGCCGAACAAGCGGGGGGACGTCCTGCCAAGGTGGCTCCTGTGCTATTGGGTATTACCAAGGCCTCGCTCCAGACATCATCGTTTATTTCTGCCGCGTCCTTCCAAGAAACAACGCGTGTGTTGACAGAAGCTGCAGTGGCTGGCAAAACAGACCCACTCCATGGACTCAAAGAAAACGTGATTGTGGGACGCTTGATTCCTGCCGGAACAGGGGCAGAAGTCCGTCGTTTGCGTCAGATTGCCCAAGAACGGGATAAGGAAATCTTGGCTGCACGCAACCACGAAACGCATAATGCCGTAGAAGGCGAAAAGGCTTAAAAGCAACAGAAAAAACTTCCCCGCCGAATTTAAGCGGGGATTTTTTTATGGATTCTGGATTGCACAAACGCTTGTTCAGAATGACAAAGAAAGAGAAATGCGGGAATTTTTTATTTTTTTTATTGACATTTGAAAAATAATTCGCTACAATGAGGCTCGTGTCAGGGATGACACGTTGATTTGTGTTTTTTTTATTTTTTAAATTTTTTTTCATGTTTATGTCCTTTCCCTCTCTTTTGCAAAAAAGAGAGGAATTTTTTTATAAAATAATCTACATCCCCAGTGATTATAAATTATTTTTACATACTTGTGTATTTTGTGGCAAATCTAGGTCATTAACCTGTAAAATACTGGATGTGTTGCAAGTTGATTTTGAAGTTACTACCATCTTTGCGGCATTAAGAGTAGCGTGGGGGTTCATTGTTAAATTATGAATATCTATATTTTGGGCTTTAAGAGTAGCGTACGATCCAACTATTAAATCTGTAACATTCATATTTTTTGCCTCAACAGAGGATTCTGTACCTATTATAAACTCTGGCGCACTTAGATTTTTCATTGTAACCCTATGCTTACTGCCATTCATAATCCATTCTGAGTTCAAGGTTATATCATTTGCGGTTATTGTAACCGCATTTCCGTACCACGTTATTTTTTCTGCAGATATATCCCTTACAGCCAGAGAAGCTTCATTAGAAGAAGACAAATTTTTTGTAGAAATATTTCTTGATTTTAGAGAAGCTCCGTTTGGAACTGATAAAGTATCGGCGGAAAGATCGCGAGTAATCACTGAACCTTGAATGATTAATGAACTATTTGTGTTTACATCACAACCTGATAAATTTAAGTTTTTAATCGTAGTTTTATACCATTGAACAGTGTTGGGCGATGTAAAATCATAGTCTGTTCCCTTAATATAGCTTTTTAAAATTTCTTCGGCCTTACAGACGCTTTCTTCTTCTTCTTCTTCCTCCTCTTTAGAAGGTTCTTCTTTTGCATCGGAGTCTTCTTCCTCTGATAGACAATTCCCCTCACTATCTAAATCACGTGGACAACACTCGGTGTCGCCAGCATAGGCGCGCCCCTTTTGACAACAGCCTGAACCCGTGCAGACTTCTGTAGCAGGATTACAACAAAAGGAACCGCAAGAATCTGTCTTTCCATCCTCTTTCACAACCTCTATATAAGAAGTATCCTCACCGCATTTATAGCAAGCCGGGGCAGTATAACCAGATTTTAGTCGTTTTGTTCCATCAACACATTCAGAACAATTTTCATCCACAGTTGAACAAGATGGTGAATCTGGGGTAGGCGGTGTTGGTGGTGCAGGCGGGGTAGGTGGTGTTGGAGGCTCGTGCGTCGCCGGAGTGTCGGGAGGTGTCAGAGGGGATGGTGGTATCGATTTCCTTTCCTCTTCAGTTGCAAATTCAAAATCCAAGGCAGCGATTTTGTCCGAATCAGAACATGCATCAACATTCAAGGGCGCGCATTCATTATATTTATAAATGCCCTTAATGGGGGAATTTTCACCTTTTATAAACTTAAACAGATTTTTACACACCTTTGAATCAATGGCGTTTCCATCGGTAATTTTTCCAACCTCCACCATGATTTTGTTTTTACATTTTGTTTTTGGGGGAACTATATCGTATCCATAGGGGGTTTTGTCTTGATCTTTTGTTCCCAAATCAAATGTTTTATGCTTGATTCTTTTTTCATCACGGGCCGCAAACAGTTTGCTGGCTTCATTGGTGATATCATTTGTGCGAATTTGAACCATCGCTTTTGAATATAATTGCAGACCTGAAACAGAAATAATACCGATAACGGCAATGACCGCCAGGACTTCTAATAAGGTACGACCTTTTTCGTTTAAATGGATAAATGAGTGCATAAATCCCCCCTTTTTCTAAGGATTCTCGCATAAAAAATTTTCTTTTGCAAGCCTTTTTTAAAAAAACACTTGACAGGGGGTATTCCTTTTGCTACAATATTCTGGCCTAGTCCGAAAGGAGGGTGCCGGGGCTTTGTCCACAGGGAGGGGTTCTTGGCTATATCGCTTAAATGAAAGGATATAAAATGAACGCAAGTTATGCACTTACTTTTCCATCATTTCAAGGGGGACTTCCCCGTTATTTGGCCGAAATCAATAAGTTTCCAATGTTAGAGGCTGACCAAGAATATATGTTAGCCAAGCGCTATCATGAAACCGGAGATATTGAGGCGGCGCATCAATTGACGACTTCGCATTTGCGGTTGGCGGCCAAGGTGGCGATTTCTTTTCGTCATTATGGACTGGCTTTGTCGGATTTAATTTCTGAGGCCAATATCGGCCTGATGCAGGCCATTAAGAAGTTTGACCCTGATAAGGGCTTTCGTTTGGCGACCTATGCCATTTGGTGGATTAAGGCGGCTGTTTCTGAATTCATTTTAAAGTCCTGGTCTTTGGTGAAAATTGGGACTGTGGCAACCCAAAAACGTTTATTTTATAATCTGCATAAAATCAAATCCAAATTAGGGCTTTATGGGGAAAATGGTATTTCTGACGAAACGGCGGATTATATTTCCAAAACATTAAAGGTATCGCGTAAAGACGTTTTGGAAATGGAACAACGTTTGTCGGGGGATTCATCTTTGAATGCGCCGTTGTCCAGTGATTCCGGGACGAATTTTCAAGAAATGTTGGCCGATAATGAAGAAACGATCGAAGAACGTTTGGGGGATTCTCAGGATTTGGCACTCAAGAAAAAGTTGTTGGCAGAGGCTATGAAGACTTTGAATGAACGTGAACAGGCGATTTTACAAAAACGGTATTTGAGTGAACATCCTCAAACTTTGGAAGACTTGGGGGCGGAATTCCATATCAGCCGTGAACGGGTGCGTCAGATTGAAACAAAGGCCTTTGAAAAGGTGAAAAAGGCCATGCAGGCCAGTGCTCAGAAATTGGCTTTGGTGTAATTTTATCCTTGACAAATGGAAAAAAATAGTGCATAATAAATGCACACCTTATGGAGAGGTGGCCGAGTGGTTAATGGCAGCAGACTGTAAATCTGCCCTCTTATGAGTTCGGTGGTTCGAATCCACCCCTCTCCACCAGTTCTTGGATAGCGCCTGAAAATGGCGCTTTTTCTTTTGTTTACAAGTGCTTGTGCGAGTCCGTGTAAGGTTGCACAAAAATTACAAAAAATTCAATAAACACGGACTTTTTTAAGCCAATTTTCCTTTGTTTTCAATACCCGTCTCTTGGGATTACACAAATTCTTCCCAGAAATTTTAACATAAAAAAACATTGACTTTATGGCGGACTTTTGTTCTAATGGGAATATAGATAAGTTTAAACAAAGGAGTGTAAAATGACAAGTATGAAAACGGGATTGGTTGCTGCTTCAAATCCAAACGAAGGGTGGCATGATTTTGAAAAATTATTTGACGCAGCTAGAAAATCAGATTATAAACTATTAAAGAAATGTTTAACAGATATACGGTTTACAGACCCCAATTTTTTTATTGAGGAAGATGATTATATGAGTTCTGTAGGTGCATTAACTTGTTCGATTGATTACTGTTTGGCTGGATCACCACATTGTAAACAAGATACTCAATGTGTAGATTGCCTCAAGCTTTTAATAGAAAAAGGGGCTGAATTTTCTGCGGCAGAAAATGTGCCAGAGGTCAATGAGGCTAATGTTTTTTATCATGAACAGCACAAAAATAACTTAAAATTTATTGGTTGTAATAAAAAATCCATTTATAATGCGGTCAAATTTGCTTTGATGCATGGTGGTCTTTTCACTTTTGCGGACGCTGATAAAGATATGTTAAGAAATGCTGGTATTATGAATATGAAAGAGTTCTATACTTTTGCTAAAGTTGGAAATATGTATAATGCGGCTAAAAAAGAGGAGAAAACTCCAGATGAGGAAACACTTAAAAGGTGGATAAAAATAGCCATCGGAGAAACAAATGGCGCATTGACACAAGGGATATACGAACAGGATGCTGGGGGAGGGAAGAAAACTTTACGTACTTTTTTGAATAAAAAATCAGAAAAGAAAGTTTCAAAAACACCCAAAACGTCTGCTAAAAAACAAGCTGAACGTGAATAAAATGAATGTGTAAATTTCAACCTCTACCTGCGTGATGGTAGAGGTTGTTTTTTGTAAATTTTAATCCGTGCCATGCAAGACTTCCTCCACCAGTTTAGTTAAGTCGTCAGAAATGACGACTTATTTTTGTTTTTATTGTGGGGAAATGGACTTCCCAGAGAACTGATACAGAGCCGAGTAGCGCTGGAAGGTGGGGCAAGACCCCTTTCACTCCTTGTGGGATAAGTATGGTGTTTTGTCTTAAAGCGGTTGACTTTTTTAATATTTTGTCTTAAAATGTCCTCAAAGGAGTTTATTGTGCGTTATATTGTTATTAAAAATAAAGACTCTTCTTCTTTCGTTGCGATTTGGAGTGAAAGCCAACATCAGATTGAAATCAAGCCAAATATCTTTAGGGAATGTACTCACTATGATTACCTGAAGAAAAATCATATTTCTTCGCAAAGCGTTTCTTCTGTTGGTATGGTTTATTGTGATTTGATTTCAGGTGTTCAAGACGTTGTTCCGGCCGATTGGATAACGCCTGCGCCAACAGAGGATGATTTTTTTGTTCGAAAGGCGGCGGTTGCTTTTTGCAAAAAACATCCTGATTTAAAAGCAGAAATACAATCCGATTGGAAAATCCACAAAGCGTGGGAAGAGCGTTTAAAAAAGCTAAAATCTGCACATATGAAATCTCAGTAAAAAAGGTGTGGCGTCCGAATAAAATCCCCCTTGACAAAGAAAAAAAATGGGTGTATAATGACGAAACTTTCTGATGAAAGTAAAATGCGGGCGTAGCACAATGGTAGTGCAGCAGCCTTCCAAGCTGAATACGTGGGTTCGATTCCCATCGCCCGCTCCAAAAAGTCAGGATTTTCAATTTCCATTTGAAATCCTGTCAGGATGAGAAAACATCTTTAATAAACAACTTAACCGAAACCCAAACGGGTTTCATTGACTGATCAGTAAATGAAAAAGGTAAATTAAAATGAGTAAAGAAACATTCCAAAGAACAAAACCGCACTGCAATATCGGTACAATTGGTCACGTGGACCATGGTAAGACCACATTGACAGCTGCTATTACAAAAGTGTTGTCCGAAGCCGGTAAAGCTGAATTTAAAGCTTATGACCAAATCGACGGCGCTCCAGAAGAAAAAGCCCGTGGTATTACAATTAACACAGCCCACGTGGAATATGAAACAGAAAAACGTCACTATGCACACGT
>DFKU01000058.1 GCA_002373615.1 Alphaproteobacteria bacterium UBA3637
ATTGTTTATTTTTTGTCATCCTTGGGGCAGCGTCAGCTGAACCCGAGGATCCGGCGGTATGTAGGACCTTATTTTCTACTGGATTCTCGCTTACGCAAGAATGATAAATCGAATTGAAATTCTTTTTTTGTTTTAATAACTTTGTTTTATTCATTAAGGTTTCTCCTTTTTTATATTTCACTTGTGATGCAAAGTGACTGGAAGTTGAAACCTAATGTCAAGCATAGTGCGGCATATTTCAAACCGCGTGCGGCTTTTTATTTTGCCGCCTTCCAGCCCGTTGGCTGGACACAGCATAAAAGTGCTCACAATTGAGCTTTTGACATTGGGGTTTCAATCCCAACAGACGGCATCACTTCATCGTCTGCACCTCAATTTTGGCACACTCTTTTTTAAATTGCAAGGATTTTTTTATATCTCAGGTCTCAAAGCAGGGGGTAAATCCCAAAATTTTTCGGCCTTTTGCCCATCTTTTGGAACAGGAACATAGGCTTGATAATACGCATAAATCAGGATTCCAAAAGGATTTGACAGTGTTTTTTGCCCAATAAAATTAACACGCAGCAATATTTTTTTGCGTTGTCGGCTTCCGGGAATCATATTTTTTTCTTTGCAATCTAAACAGGCCCTTGAATGATCCGTGCAATCACATATTTTCTGTAAATTATCATCCAAAGGGAAATCAAATGTTTCAATATAGGCACTCCACAGGTCTCCATGGGTGGGGTACAGTGAATAAATATGGACATCTCTAGTTATTCTTTTTTGTTGGAAATCTGCCCAAAGTTTTGGAACCTCTGTTGAAAATTTATTAAAGACCTCTTTGCTGGATATTTGCGCAACAAATCCCCCATCTTCCCAGCGTTTACGCATGCCATCAATATCCCAGACAATAGAATAACGTTCATTTATGTACTGACGCAATGCCTTTTCAACCACCAACTGCATGGCAGAAACTTTGGCTTGAAATGGTTCAGAAGGAAGAAGTAATTTTTTTTCTGGATCTATAGAATACATATGTACCCAACCTTGCGCATTAATGGTGACATCTTTGTTCTGCGCCAAATAAAAATACAATCCGCTGCCGGCAATAACAAAGGCTAAGTTAATCACCGAAAAGATAGTTAAAAAACGAGCTAATCGAACATAGCGCCTTTCTGGAAAAGCATCGACTTGTTCTTTTTCCGGATAGGCCTCTAACTCATCTTGATTGGTTGGTTTTTCCTTTGACATTTTTTACCCCTTTTTTGATAACGTACTTAAATTTATAAAAAACTGCAATCATTTTTTACACCCTCTTGCACTTTTTAATAAATTTTTGTTTAATACACATAATCTAAAGGAGGTCAGATGAAGAAAGTATTCTTATTGATTTTGTTGTGGACAATTCCCGTAATGGCGGCAAAAATGTCCTTATTTGATGAAGCGGCTCAATTGGGAACAATGGCAGGTTTAGCTGAGGCCTGCGGTGAAACAAAAAAATTGGAAATTTTTGAATTGATTTCGGCGCGTTTAATTGCAAATAAATCTAATTCTGAAGCTCAAGAATTGGAAGGATATCGCCGCTATGCTGCCGAAAAACTCAGGGCTATCCAAGAACATAAAAAATCCCCTAAAATGACCTGTGGTGAAATTTTGAATCGCTTTCAAAAAATGCCCCTGTTTAAATCTGTTGTCTACAAGGATGGCTCTTTGAAATTTTACGATGGCACCTATTATCCTGCCAAAGGAATATATGTCAAAAAGCAATGAG
Source organism: Alphaproteobacteria bacterium UBA3637 (assembly GCA_002373615.1). Lineage (GTDB taxonomy): Bacteria > Pseudomonadota > Alphaproteobacteria > CAAHEQ01 > UBA3637 > UBA3637. The sequence goes on from DFKU01000058.1 coordinate 1,754, forward strand.
ACCTGAAATTTTAAATCCTTTGTTTTGCGATATTACCTCATTAAAAGGGGTAGGGGACAAGACGGCCCATTGGCTCAATCTTTTATGCGGACGCCGTGTGTTGGATTTATTGTGGCATTTGCCTTCTTCAGTGCGCATGCGACCCATTTATGAAACACAGCCCCCTCTGGGACAATGTGCGACTTTTCAATTTACACCTAAAAAATATCTTGTTCCACCGACAAGAAGGATTCCCTTTCGGGTTCAGGGTGAGACGCCATTCGGTACCCTCGTACTTGTTTTTTTTCATTCCCACATGAAAGAAATTGAAATACGTTTTCCACTTGATAAAACTTTGTGGATTTCTGGAACTTTGCAAAATAAAAATGGCACTTTTATCGTGATTCACCCTGATTATGTGCGTGAAAAGCAACAGGATATTCCCACCCACGAAGTGATTTACCCGCTGATGAAGGGGGCACAAAATACGGTTTTGATTAAATTGATTCAGGGCGTTTTTTCCAATTTTCCAACACTTCCCGAATGGCAGAACGAAAAATTTTTGGCGGTCAATAACTGGCCTGATTTTAAATCAGCACTTTTTAAACTTCATCGCCCAGAAAACGATTCTGATTTATCCCCATTAACCCCACCACGCATGCGACTTGCCTTTGATGAATTATTGGCAAATCAACTGGCCTTGATGATTGTGCGTCAGAAAAATCGTGTCCAAGCGGGGATTGCTTGCCCCCCAAAAAATACTTTAAAATTAAGTTTGCCCTTTGCTCTTACAACGGCGCAGGAAAAAGTCCTCTCTGAAATTTCTACGGATTTGGCTTCCCCCATCCGCATGAGCCGTCTTTTGCAAGGGGATGTGGGGTCAGGGAAAACGATAGTGGCACTCTTGGCCGCCCTTCAAGTGATTGAAAATAATTATCAAGTGGCTTTTATGGCGCCCACAGATATTTTGGCACGCCAACACTTTCAAAAAATTTCAAAATTATTAGAACCACTCAATATCCGCGTTGGGCTTCTAACCGCGCGGGAAAAGGGGAAAAGACGGGAAGCCCTTTTAAAATCTCTTGCTTTGGGGGAAATTTCCCTGATTATCGGTACGCATGCCCTGATAGAGGAGGGGGTTCAATTTAAAAATTTAGGCCTTGCCATTATTGATGAACAGCACCGCTTCGGGGTGAATCAACGTTTAAAACTTGCCCAAAAACAGCCAAAAGTGAATACTCTTGTTATGAGTGCTACCCCCATCCCCCGTTCTTTGGCAATGACACTTTATGGCGATATGGAAGTGTCCGTTTTGAATGAAAAGCCGGCGGGGCGTACCCCTATTCAAACAAAGGTTTTAAGTACCAAAAAGATCCCGGCGGTAATTCAAAAATTACAAAATTGGCCTAATCAAGCTTATTGGGTCTGCCCTTTGGTGGACGAATCTGAAAAATCGGATTTGATGGCGGTCAAGGAACGCTTTAAAGAATTACAACAAGTCTTTGGAAATGCTGTCGGATTGGTGCATGGAAAAATGAAAGGTGATGAAAAAGAAGCGGTCATGGCTGACTTTGTTTCTGGTAAGACAAGAATTTTGGTTTCCACCACAGTCATTGAGGTGGGTGTAGATGTCCCCAATGCCTCACTGATGATTATTGAACACGCCGAACGTTTTGGCTTGGCGACCCTTCACCAGTTGCGCGGACGAGTGGGGCGTGGTACCTTAAATTCTGTTTGTCTGTTATTGTATGATAAATTATCAGCCAACGCCAAACAACGTCTTGAGCTTTTGCGGGATACCGAAGATGGCTTTAAAATTGCTGAGGCTGATTTACAAATGCGTGGCGCTGGGGAAATTTTGGGATGGCGTCAAAGCGGCCTGCAAGATTTTAAAATTGCACATCTTCCTGAACATACGGACTTGTTAAAATATGCCACACAAGAGGCCAAAGAAATTTTAAAATCTGATCCGACCTTATCAACAAGCAGGGGGCAAGCTCTTCGGACACTTCTCTATCTTTTTGAAAAAGATTCAGCCATTCACACATTGAAAGCGGGGTAAAAATGCCGGTACAATTTACACTTCAACCCAAAGAATATACCAAAAAGATGCGCAAAGAATTTGACCATAAGCGTTTGAATCGAGTCTTCGTTTTGTGGCTTTATCGCTCAGGTCAGTTGGATAAATATGTCCGTGAAATCAATTTAGCTCGCGCTGCCAGAGGTCTGATCCCGCACGGCTTTGATATCCACCATATTGTGCCTTTATCGGGTGGGGGGACAAATCGCCTGTCTAACCTTTGTTTAATTGAAAAAAGCCTGCATAAATTTATCAATAAAAATTGCTTTGATCCTGTCTTAAAAAATATCAAGGAAGGCGAAACAGTGACAGTCCCGGTTCCTGACTTTGGTCGCATTGCTTTTCGCCATCAATACGCCACTTGGATCAACCAAATTTTACAAAATAAATACTAATAATTCATCCGTGGGGGCAAATGGCGGAGTCTTACCAAATAAGGTTTGATGGGCTTATCACGGCTAATCACATGTCCCAAAAACCATACACTTAAAAAAGCCATTGTCTTTTGCGCAACCTCTAATTTTGGTCCCCGTCCAATGGCTTTCTCAAACTGTTGCCGAAAGGAAGAAATATTTTTAATGAATAATTGATGACTGGCAATGTGTTCCTCTAATTCAGGATAATTGATGCGCTCCATAATATCTTCTTCATGGGAAAAATGGTTGCGCACATAATCATAACATGCCTCAAACATTTTTTCCATTTTGGCGACATCTCTTTCACGTAATCCTTCTGAGGCCTGATTGATTTCTTCTAAAAAAGCTTTGTGCTCATCATCCAAGGGCGGATAATTCAAGCTCATTTGTTCCCGCCAAGATATAACTGCCATTTTTCCCCCTTTCTTTTATTTTCAGGTGTTGAACAAGAAGTGGACAACATCTCCGTCTTGCATTATATAACTTTTTCCTTCCTGACGCAAGAGTCCTTTTTCCCGTGCCCCACTTTCGCCATGGCAAGCGACATAATCCTTATAGGAAACGACTTCTGCCCGAATGAATCCGCGTTCAAAGTCGCTGTGAATAATGCCGGCGGCCTGAGGCGCCAAAATCCCCTTATGCATGGTCCAAGCATGTGATTCCTTGGGTCCACTGGTAAAGAAGGTTTCTAATCCCAACAATTTGTATCCCGCTTTAATAATGCGCGCTAATCCTGTTTCTTTTAGCCCTAGTGTTTCCAAAAATTCAGCTTGCTCTTCAAAGGGCAACTGCGCAATTTCTTGCTCAATACTGGCGGAAATGATGACGGCAGAATTGCCTTGCTTGGCGGCCATTTCTTCCACTTGACGCGAAAAGTCATTCCCTGTGGCAGCACTTGCCTCATCCACATTGCACACATATAAAACAGGTTTTCCCGTCAATAACCCCAGCTGATTAAATAATTTCAATGCATCAGCCTCTTCTGGCTTTGCCAAACGGGCAGGTTTCCCCTCTTGCAAAGCCTTTAAAACAGGCTCCATGACCGCGACCCAGGCCTTTGATTCTTTATCGCCAGCCTGTGCTTTTTTTTGAATAGGAACGATACGCTTTTCCATGGATTCCAAATCGGCTAACATCAGCTCAGTTTCCACCGTTTCCGCATCTCGAATGGGATTCACATTTCCTTCTACATGCACAACATTGGGGTCTTCAAAGCAACGCAGTACATGAATAATGGCATCCACTTCCCGAATGTTGGCAAGGAATTGATTTCCCAGCCCTTCGCCTTTACTGGCGCCACGGACTAATCCAGCAATATCCACAAATTCTAATTGAGTGGGAACAATCTTTTCGGCCTTATCAATTTTTTGCAGTTCTTCTAAACGCGCATCAGGCACAGCCACGCGCCCGACATTCGGCTCAATCGTACAAAAAGGATAATTTGCCGCCTGCGCATTGACCGTGGCGGTCAGCGCATTAAATAAAGTTGATTTTCCCACATTGGGCAGTCCCACGATTCCACAATTAAATCCCATACTAAAACCTTTCTTTAATGGCACCTATTATCGTATAAAACAAAATTTTTTTCAAGTCCTTTTTTTAAGGTTGACATTTGTCCTTAAATAATTTAACCTAAATTTGCTTTATGACATTGCGCATGAAGTCGGAACTGAAAAATCCGTTTTACGTTGAAAGCCGCCCACGGGCGGATGGTTTACCGAATATATTGAATAGGTAACACTGCTCAACGTAACAGTTTTTTTCAGCGTCCGTCCACTTTTGATAAGTGGAATTTTTTAATTGTCAATTAACAGAAAGGATGAAAAATGACAATAAAAATGTTAAAGAAGAATTTAAATTCAACCGTCATTCCTGCCAAGCGTAGCGCGAGCGGGAATCCAGTGGAATGTAAGGCTTTACATACTGCTGGATGCCCGATCGGGTCGGGCATGACAGAGGAATCTGGACGCTCTCTGGTTGAAATGCTGGGCGTACTGGCAATCATGGGGATACTCTCTGTTGCTGGAATGTCTGCCTTTAAATCCGCTATGACCAGACACCGGGCAAATGAACTACTCAACGAAGCATCCAAACGCGCCACCTTGGCGGCTACTCAGTTTGCCACAGGAAAAGAAATTGCCTCTTTAACCGAATTTTCCCAAAATGATATTGGCTATACCAAATTCAATACAGAAACAGCCATTGGCGATAATGAAAATCAATTTAAAATTACCCTCACTGCCCCTGATATCGACATTTGTTCTCAAGTTAAAACCATGATTGGCACAACTTCCCAGATTCGTAAAATCAATACCGATTGTACCGAGATTTCCTTTAACAAAGACCTGTCCACGACCGTTTATCCCAGCGATTTTAATGGGGACAAAGAAAGTTGTGAAAAAAATACAGGCCTCAAATACTGTTTGGCTGATAACACTTGTGTTTCGGCAGAGAATGATTGCAAATGTTCTAGTTACACAACGAACGAATGTGGGGCGGGTTGGTATTGTCGGTTCACAGATAATCCTAATTTAGGCTGTAAGGACGATGGTTTAGGGCATCCAACGACCACTGATAATATAATTGTTTGGGGTGTTTGTACCCAAATCACAGGGGGCGAAGAAAAAGATGGACATTGGACAGAGAGTCCGCCAAATATTGATTATTACACTGCAAACAGTTGGTGTATTAGTAAGGGGAGTTCTGGGTCAATTACCTTTACCACACTACAAAATGCTTATAGCTGTGATAAAACAGATTTTTCCTGCGATTGGGAAACAATGCAATCAGCAGAATTGACTGGTAATTATTGGAGTTCAGAAATGTTGAATGAATGTAATGCGTGGAATATACGTGTACGACGGGATAGTCGTTTTACTCATGGTATGAGGTCTAATCATGCTAATGGTATATCGGCCCTTTGTGAATAATTACCCCCGTTGCATGACGCACAGGAAAAAGCCATCTGTTCCTGTGCGGGCGGGGGAATACCGCTTTTGCTTGATGACTTTGAAATTGGGGTACGCGCTTAAAAACTTTTCCACCACTTCTTCATTTTCATCCCGCGTCAGCGAACAGGTGATATAGCTTAAAAAATGCCCATTTTTCACATACGCTGAGGCACGTTCTAAAATTTCGCCTTGCACTTTGGCAATATGCGCCAACTGTTTTTCTGTCAAATTCCACCTGAGATTCGGGCTCCTTCGCCAAGTCCCACACCCCGAACAAGGTGCATCCACCACCACATGATCAAACTTTTTATCAGGGCGTTCTAATTTCAAAACAATCTTGATAATGCTAATGTGTGCCCGTGTTGCGCGCTTGACCAGTTCAAATAACTTCTTGGGTGTAATATCATAGGCCTGAATAAAGCCCCGATTTTGCATCATTTGCGCAAAAATTAAAGACTTGCCACCGGCCCCTGCACAAAAATCAAAGACACTTTGCTTGGGTTTTACCCCAATATCCAAGGCCACCAACTGCGCCCCTTCGTCTTGCACCTCAATCAAACCCTGCTTCCATGCCTTTGTATTTTTTAAATTGGCATATTCGGCAAGGCGTATTCCAAAGGGAGATTTTTCGCAAGGCTCTGCCTGAAGTCCATCGTCCGCCAAAGCTTTTAAGACTTCCTCTCTATCCCCAATTGCCCTTAAAATAATAGGGGGAGTCTCCATCAGGGCTGGTAATTCTTTTTCTGCTTCCGGCACATGATCCAAAAACCATTCTGGCACTTCCCATTGAATATACTTTGGGGCCCCCGATACATCAGGAATCCCCACCGTAGCAAATTTTTCAATTCTTTCTTGCCAACTGGCATCAGGCCAAGCCCACATCAACCTTGCCTTTGCCCGAATGACACCCCAAACCAAACTTAAAAATTCTTTCTTTTCATCGCCTTTTAGATACTTATGCGTCGCCAAATAAGTGTTGATCATTTCACCGGCTGGGGCAGGGCGCCGTTCAATTTTTTCCAATAAATAGGCCGCAGCCTTAACTAAATCTTCTTTCATTTGATTTTATTCAAAAAGCCATTGATATCGGCCCTTAATAAATAGGAAATGTTGTTCGCAATCTGGACAAATTCAGCTTCTAAAATGTCAAAGTCCTCTTTGCTTGGCTTTCCTAAAACATAGTCAGCAGTCGGGATTTGCTTATTATTATCCACACCCACGCGCACACGCATATAATCAATCCCAATATGGCTATCAATACTTTTTAAACCGTTATGCCCCGCAGGACTTCCCCCCACTTTGACCTTAATTTTTCCGACAGGCAAATCCAGCTCGTCATGAATCACAATCACATCTTGGGCGGTCAGTTTATAAAAATGTGTGGCCTCTTGTACCGCTTCTCCCGATAAATTCATATAGGTTTCAGGCTTTAAAATAACGACCTTTTCCCCATCAATTTCGCCCGAACAGACTTGCCCTTTAAATCCTTTTTTCCATGGACTAAAAGAAAAGCGGCGGACAATTTCGTCCACCGCCATAAAGCCCATATTGTGGCGGGTCAGGGCATACTCTTTTCCAGGATTGCCAAGCCCAACCAACAATCGCATTATTTTTTCTCCTCAGCCTTGGCTTCTTCAGCTTTTGCATCAGCTGCAGGGGCAGCTTCAGCAGTCGCAGCAGTTGCTGTAGCAGCAGCGGCGGGACGTGTGTCAACCACATCTTCTTGCGGTGTCACGATGGTCACAACCACGAAGTCTTCATGGGCGGCCAATTTCACACCATCAGCCAATTTGATTTCGCTGGCAGAAACAGAAGTTCCGATTTCGGCCTTGGATAAGTCAATGGTAAAGTTTTCAGGAATGTTGTCAGCCTTACATTTGACTTCAATGGTACGGTGAATCACGTTCAACACACCACCTTTTTTCAGGCCAGGAGCGACATCGGTACCCACAAATTGCAAAGGAATATCCAATGTAAGGATAGAGTTCTTGGAAATACGCAAGAAGTCTGCATGAATAGGACGATTGGAAACGGGGTGCTTTTGAATATCTTGGCACAACACCAAGTGCTTGTCTTTCCCGTCCACGTTAATTTCATATTGACGTGTCCAAATTCCTTTTTTGGCCATTTCGGCGACTAAAAACTTTTCTTCGATAGAAATCATTTCAGGAGCCAATTTGTCCCCATAAACGACTGCTGGGACGAAACCACTCCGACGTACTGCCCGAGAGGCCCCCTTACCAGCTTTTTCCCGCTTTGTAGCGGATAATTGTACAGCTTGAATCATAATATTTTCCTTATAAAAATTGTTAAAGAACTATCCCCTCCAGGGGTGGAATAATTCCTGCCGAACCTCGCTCGGCTTTTCTATTATACCCGATTTTTTTTCAAAAAGCAACAAAAAAATCCCCGCCTTTTTCAGCGGGGATTGTTTTAATAACGACACAGATCTCGATCATCACCATCAATAGGACCAAAAGTTCGGATGTGGACACTACTATCTATTTCATGGTCTGAGGTACATTTTTGACAGTCAGACTCTGTTGAGACAACGAAAAACCATCCTTCCATTTGTGAATTTATATCCACCATAACCCCACTTTCTGAGGGGTATTCTTCTGCATTACAACTGACACAGCGACCATTGGCTGAAAAATATCCTGTTGGACAAGAATTAAGGCTACATGCCCCGTTGTTATAGGTTCTCTGAAAAGGTGTATTTTTACAACCCGCCGTACAACCATCTTCATTTGTACTATAATAGGTTCCTAAGCGTTGGCAATCATATGCATAATAACCGTCATCCGCAAGGAAAATCCCCTCTACAGTTCTTCCTGCTGGAATACAGTACACAGAATCCTCTCCTCCAACAACAGCAACCACTCTTCCGCAAGCTATACACTGATTGTGGAATTCCTCTGAAGCATATATCCATACAAGATTTGGGTCATCACAAGAATAGTATTTATGACATGTTGCCCCTTCTACACTTGAATCAACCTTATATTGACCATTGGTATAATAATCACAAAATTCTTCCGGCTTTGTAGAAGAACATTTCCCGTTTTGACATTTCCCAGGCAAGGTAACATCAGTAAAGTTATTCATGTTGGAATAATTTTGCAGTAAAGTTTCACCTTCCAAATAATAACAAGAGGTGTCATCAGGAGCATTGGTTAAAGACCCATCTGTTGAATCACAACTGGTGCATTGCGCCACATTGATTTGGTCAATCAAACCAACTCCTTTTGAAAGATCATTATTTCCCAGTGCTTCTTGTAATTGACCCATTAAATTTTGTAGTCCTCCTTCCCCATAAACGTCATAAAGACCATCTTCACCCGCAGCCTGACAACATGTTCCCGTCATAGAACACGGCACAGGTAAACAAGATTTTTCTGTCTCCGATGGGGCGTATTTCATATTATCTAAACACATATTTTGAATATTTGTTGTGCCACATCCTGTGGTTCCTGTGGGGGCATAGGGTAGACATTGTCCATCATTGGTCCCTTGAAAATTACAACTGGCCCCTTCCAGTTTATAATCAACCACATATTGACCTTGGATGGATTGACATGTCTGACAAGAATTTAATGTAACTGTTTTACAACAATCCGTCACATTGGAACAAACCCCATTGGATGAACCACCGGTTGAGGCATAGCACCACGTTTTTCCGGCCTCTTGGCAATCCTGTGGATTATCAATACTGGTGTCGATTAAGGATTCTACTTGGACCGCAGACGTGGATAGATCTTTATTAAAGACCAAGGAAATCGTTTCCGCACCACAATTTTCGGGAATCTCGCGCACAACTGTGCTAGACCCAATGGTATTTTTCATTTGCTGACATACATCCTCATCCACATTTTTAATTTGAATGGCAAAAGTATTTCCCGATACATCCACCGCTTCCTCATCTGCAAAGGTACCACCCGCCACAGAACTATGCCCTGAAAATTCCGCCAAAGAAACAGTTTGTTGTCCTGTTAGGGCTCGTGTTGCCAACACAACCGCTCGCTTACTGGCCTCGTTCAACAATTCATTGGCGCGGTATTTATTCATAGCATTTTTGTATCCCGCAATGCCCGCCACAGATAAAATCCCCATCACTGCCAATACGCCCAGCATTTCCACCATACTGCGCCCATACTCCTGTGTCATTGCGAACGCATGTGAAGCAATCTCACCAGATTGCCACGTCGCCGAATGCTCCTCGCAATGACAAATGGGGGTGGAATGGCCACATTCCACTGTCATCCTTGGGGCAGCGTCAGCTGAACCCGAGGATCCGGCAGTTTTTAATTCCTTATTAAATAATTTGTTCATTTTCCATCCTTTCATTTTTTATCGAACAAAAAAATTTCCACTAAGTTAGTGGACGGATGCTAACAAAACTGCTAATTACAGTACCACTTATTCAATTTATTCGGCGGTCACCCGCCCGATTTTTCGGACGGATTAATTAGCGGATTTGTTAGTTCCGACTTTGCGGGCAATGCCACAAAGTTATTTCACCCTAAATCTTTTTTGATGAAATGTCAACCTTTAAAAGAGGACTTGCAAAAAAAAATTATAAAACTATCTAAAGTTTCAGGAGGACTAACATGATTACATTACCACAATTACCCTTTGCATTTGATGCGTTACAACCCATTATCTCAGAAAAAACTTTGCGTTTTCACTATGAAAAACATCATGCCGGTTATGTTAATACCACAAACACCCTAATCAAAGGAACAGACCTTGAAAACAAAACATTGGAGCAAATTATTTTAACGGCTGCCAGCGATACAGTTTATACAAAACTTTTTAATAATGCGGCTCAAAGTTGGAATCACACTTTTTATTGGAATTCTTTGACTCCGGAGCCCCAAAAACACCAAATTTCGCCTGAATTTCTTGCACAAATCAATAAAGATTTTGGTAATATTGAAGAACTTCAAAATCTTTTGATAGAGCAAGGGCTTAATCAATTTGCCTCAGGTTGGGTGTGGCTGGTTTTAAATAATGGAAGTTTGCAGGTTGTGACAACCTCTAATGCTGATACGCCCTTGACTAAGCCTAATTTAAAGCCTCTTTTATGTGTGGATGTGTGGGAACATGCTTATTATTTAGACTATCAAAACCTGCGTAAAGATTATTTAACAGGTGTCGTTAAAAATCTTCTTAACTGGGAGTTTGCGGCGAATAACCTGGAACAAATAACTTGACGAAAATTATTTTTTGTGGTAAAATCTCCCTTGGTAAAATGAAAGGGATAAAATGGAAAATTTAAAACAAGAAAAAAATATCCGTGTCCAACAGTGCGGATTATATAAAGAAGATGTCGAAAAGATGGGATTTGAAGTAAAAAAAGTTTCTACTAAAAAATCAAAATTTTCCTCTTTTAAACAGATGTTTTCAAGACAAAAAACAAAATAAAAAAATCCCCGCTTCAATAGCGGGGTTTCTTTTAATCCAATTTTCCGCAACAATGCTTGTATTTTTTACCGGACCCACAAGGGCAGGGGGCGTTGCGTGGAATATCCATGTTCTTTGCTTCTATTTTGGGGGATTCCTCTGGTTTCTCTTCTGATTTTTTTTCAGATGTAGAGACAGATTGTTCCGCTTGTTTTTCTTGTGTTGCAGGGGCTTTTTCAACCTGTTCTGTCTGTTGTTCTGCTTGTTTTAAGCGCAACTCGGCAAAGCCCATCACCTGACACACACGTTCCCGAATACGTCCCAACATGTTTTGGAACAATATAAAGGCATCATGCTTGTATTCATTCAAAGGATTCTTTTGCCCATAGGCACGCAGACCAATGGAAGTCTTCATGAAATCCAAGCTCTGTAAATGTTCTTTCCACAGTTGATCTACAGATTGCACTAACAACGATTTTTCCAATTCGTTGCGCACATTTTCTGGCAACTCTGCCCATCTCTTTTCTTGGCTTTCTTCTGCCATTTTGCACAGCCTGTCCACCATTTCTTCTGGGGTCATACCGGGTTCTGCTTTCCAGCTATCGAAGGGGGCATCAATATTGGCTAAAGTCAAAATTTCCTGACGCAAACTTTCGGCATCCCAATCTTCAGGGGCACTTCTTTCCGGCGCCAAAGAATAAACCACGCTTTCAAAGGCATCCCGACGCATATCGCCGATAATATCATGGACAGAATCAGATTCTAATAATTGGCGTCTTTGATCATAAATGATTTTACGTTGTTCATTCATCACATCGTCATATTTAAGCAAGTTTTTGCGCACATCAAAATGAAAAGATTCCACTTTTTGTTGTGCTTTTGCGATGGCCTTACTAATCCAAGGGTGGACAATGGCTTGCCCTTTTTTGAGTCCCATGGTTCTTAAAATACGTCCAATTCGCTCGGATCCAAAGATGCGCATTAAATCATCTTCCAAAGAAACATAAAATCTACTTAAACCGGGGTCACCTTGGCGGCCCGAACGACCACGTAATTGGTTATCAATACGCCTGCTTTCATGGCGTTCTGATCCTAACACATATAATCCGCCAGCTTTTAAAGCCACTTCTTTGGCTGCTGCAATTTCATTATGAATTTTATCACTTAATTCTTCTATATTGGCCTCCGGATTTTTTTCAAGTTCTGCTTTTAAGCGCATGTCAAAGTTGCCGCCCAACTGAATGTCTGTCCCGCGTCCTGCCATATTGGTGGCAATGGTAATGGCGCCTGGGACACCCGCTTGCGCAATGATTTGCGCTTCTTGTTCATGATGACGTGCATTCAACACATTGAAAGAAAGGTTTGTTTTTTCTTTTAATAAATTCGCCAAAATTTCAGATTTTTCAATGGATGTAGTCCCTACCAAGATCGGTTGATTGCGCTTGTGGGCTTCTTCAATATCTTTGATAATAGCATCATATTTTTCTTCAGCTGTGTGATAAATCACATCTTGTTCATCTTTACGTGCCAAAGGTTTGTTGGTGGGGACTTCAATAACCTCTAATTTATAAATGTCATCAAATTCAGCAGCTTCGGTCAGCGCTGTTCCTGTCATTCCGGCCAAATGTGGGTACAAGCGGAAATAGTTCTGGAAAGTAATACTGGCCAGTGTCTGGTTTTCCGGTTGAATCGCCACATTTTCTTTGGCTTCTAAGGCTTGATGCAGCCCATTGGAATAGCGTCTGCCATCCATAATACGTCCTGTAAATTCATCAATAATCATGACTTTACCGTCTTTAACAATGTAATCCACATCTTTATTGAACAGCGTGTGTGCGCGCAAAGCCTGTTCCACATAATGCACCAAAGGAATGTTGGCCGTATCATACAAAGTTCCTGTCATCAATCCGTTTTCGCGCAAAGCCTGTTCCACAAATTCTGTGCCCAATTCAGTCAAAGTCACATTTTTGTGTTTTTCGTCTTTTTCATAATGCTCAGGGCGAATATGCATCATAATGGTATCCACAGCTTTGTATTTATCGGATGAATCTTCGGCTCTGCCCGAAATAATCAGAGGGGTTCTGGCTTCATCAATTAAGATAGAGTCCACTTCGTCCACAATGGCATAATGAAAGGGGCGTTGCACCATGTCGGCTTTAGAAAAGCACATATTGTCACGCAGATAATCAAATCCGAATTCATTATTAGTGCCGTAGGTGATGTCGCAGGCATAGGCTTCTTTGCGCTTTTCTGGGGGCATATTGGCAACAATGCACCCCACAGTCATTCCTAAAAAACGATAGATTTTTCCCATCCATTCGCTATCACGGCTGGCCAAATAATCATTGACGGTCACCACATGAACCCCTTTGCCTGTTAAAGCATTTAAATAAACGGGGAGCGTTGCGACCAATGTTTTTCCTTCACCGGTACGCATTTCGGCAATTTTGTCATCAAACAAAACCATCCCGCCCAACAATTGCACATCAAAAGGTCTGAGTCCCAAGGTACGTTTGGCGGCTTCTCTTACTACAGCAAAAGCTTCCGGCAATAAATCTTTTAAGGTTTCTCCATTTTTCAAGCGTCCTCTAAATTCCTCTGTTTTGGCGCGTAAAGCGGAATCATCTAAAACTTGAATTTCAGATTCTAACATATTGATTTTTTTGACGACTTTTTCAAACTTTTTTAAATATCTTTCGTTGGCGGATTTAAACAATTTTAATTTCATCGGACACATCCTTTTGTTACAATAATATGATATGCAACAAATAGTCTATTTTGATAAAAAAGTCAAGGTTTTTGTCTTAAAAATTACAGAGCCATCAATAAATCAGCTGTTTTATCCATATCTTGTGAAAATTGACATTCCTCTTTTCCGGTGAAGGGCAGATTTGTATCCACTAACCGTTCAGCGTAATATAAAATATCCGCGCATTCCTTTGGGGTAAAAGTTAAATGATAAGGCTTGATTGTTTTTGCCCGAGTTTGAGCCAAGGTTTTTTGTTCTTGACACAGTTTTGGACAATCATCTTTGGGGGCTAAGTTCAAGATCATGCGTCCCTTTCCTGAGGTTAAAACAATGGCTTTCTTCCTGATTTCATTGACTTTCATCCCATTGGGTAGGACAGTGCCAATTTGGACCCCGATTTCTTTTCCCTGCTTGTCTAGCAAAGTAGCACTTTTGGAATCATCAAAAACATGGGTTAAACGGTACGGATAAAGTCTTGCCAAACGCTCACGTTCAGCCACTTCTTCACAATTGCAATGATGTTTTTCCACTTCTTCTGGGGCGACATAATCTGGTGCCACACATGAAAACAGGCGCTTTGACATTTCGGCTTTTAAGGTCGTATTGTCAATTTTCTTTTGCTTGGCCAAGTGCCACAGTCCCAGATTTTCCTCGGCAGCAGGGCACCCCAATAATACAGCTCTCCACAAATATTTAAAGGAATTTTCAGCACTTTGGCTGACTCCTTGCATCCCAAACAAGGCATAAACCCCCATCAAGTTGTTGGCTTCTGCCCCTCTGCGTTCGATGGCACGTTCCACCAAAGGCATTCCTTTTTGCGGGTTGTAATAACTGCTCTCCGGGTTTAAGTAAAGAAGCCCCATTTTTTGAGCAATATCGCCTTTTTCGGCCTCATTCAACAAAGGGGATTTTAGGGCTTTTGCATAAAAGCCAGCGGCTTTGGTGTATTCCTTTTGATCGTATAATTTGTTGGCGGTGCGAAGTAAAGCAGGGCCATTTTCCAGTTGAATCGCTTTTTGACAATAAACTTCAGCCCCTTTATGACGCACACAAATTTCATACAGGGCTTGTCCTGCTTTTTCCTTTTCTGCCCATAAAGCCCATTCGCCCAAGGCTTTTTGTCTGTCGTCAAACCCACAGGCAGCATAAATATCGGGGGTACGCATATTTTCGCCGGCGCGCACAGCCTCTTGGCATTCTAAACTCACGGAAAAGGTCTGAGCCATAGCAGGAATCGCCATCATTGAACACAATAAACCAAAAATAAAACGAACCATACATCCTCCTTTTTTTATCCACTTTAGCAGGATTGTTCCGGTATTGCAAGTAAAAAGTTCTGCCTGTCTTTCAGTTCGTTAAAAATTCCCCTGTGGATTCCAAATACTCCGCTTCCACACATTTATTTTGACAGGTCTTTGTTTCGGTGTCACATATAACACATTCGTTTTCACCACAAGAATCATTTTCATTTTAATTTTCCTCCTTTAAAAAAAAATTGATCGCCTGGTGAGAAGCGACTGGAAGTTAGTACCTATTTTCAGGAAATAGTGCGGCCTATTGGCCAAATTGGCTATTCAACCGCCTTCCAGCCAATAGTCACTGAAAGGGGTCTTGCTGAAAGTGTATCAGCACCTGAAATAAAGGGGTACTAACCCTTAAAGCGGACACCACCCCGCTCTAAAGGTATTTAAAAATAAATTTATAAAAAAGTCAAATAAAATTTTTAGGCGGCCTTTTTGGCTTCTTCAATCAGCACTTGCATAATGTGCATCGTCTCAGCTGGACCTGAGACAGAATAAATGCTGCCACCACAATCCACCACTTCATGCGCAATGGAATTGTCGTTGCCACGCCGATAAATGCGATCTCCAAAATAACCAATCTTGTACTTGTCTTTATAATAATTGACGACTTGAGCCTTATCGCACCCCTTTTTCACAATATCCACAGAAATTTGTCCGCCATAGGTAAAATTGTATTCAGGATGCTTATCCACCAAATTATCAATAATCCACTTGCGCTGCCCCTTTTCGTTGTCCCAAGCGACATATTCAGCCCTGTCCTCCATGGATGGTTCCCCTACCTCAGGGCGTCCCAACATAGTAAAATTGATGGCGCAGTTGGCATTGATTTCATGATGTCTTGGGAAGGATTTATGATATTGTAAAGGACAGTTTTTCAAAATGTCCTGCATAATGGGGGCAAACTTATCAAAGTCAATCGTGTTGTGGGAATTATAAAGTTCCTTCCCTTCACGATATAAAATATTCCCCATACAGCACCAATAATCAATATTGGGGTTGTTCAAGATTTCATCAGGCATTTGTTCCACCATGTCCTTAAAGGGTGAACCTGTTACAATCGCAAATTTATAATGCTTGGCAAATTCCACCAAAGTTTC
>DFKU01000004.1 GCA_002373615.1 Alphaproteobacteria bacterium UBA3637
AAGGGAAGGTGCAGGATGGGTTTTGGGCAAAACCCCTCTGACTCCCCTTGTTCTTCAAGGGGAGTATAGATTTCAATTCCGACATCAATTCATTCTGCGTTTTCCACTTGGATTCATTGTGTCTCATTGCGCCCCAGATTAAATTGTCCGCTGGACAATTTCCTTTCTTGGAGGCGTGGATCAAGTCCGAGGATGACAATGAGGGGGTGGAGTGCCCACGCTGTCCCGTCATTGCGAACGAATGTGAAGCAATCTCATCAGATTGCCACGTCGCCAAAAGCTCCTCGCAATGACAAATTGAATTTAAATTCTCTTTATTTTCTCTAACCATTTTACCTCCTTTTTAAATAAAAACAAACTCCACTTATCATAAGTGGACGGACATTGAACGACTGCGTGATAAATGCAGAAACTACCTATTCTATATATTCAGTAGAGGTCCGCCCGAGGGCGGCTCTCATCACAACGGATCGTTCATATCCGACACTTGAACCGGTGTCCAAATGCCCTTTTAGAGTAAAAAAAAATAAAACAAATTTCAACAAAAAAATTAAAATAATCTGCCTAAAGCGCCAGGGGCAACCGTTTTTAAGGAATTCCATTCCACTTGCGGGTCAAATAAAGAGCCCGTCACTTCGAATGGCACATTAATTAAGCCACCCCCCGCGCTGTCACGGAAAAGCCATCCAAGGACGGGGATTTTTCCAGGTAAGCTGTTGATCGCATAGGCAGGAACAACAGCGCCCGAAAGAGCTAACTTCAAATTTTGAATTTCACCTTTAAAGGTAATCCCCATGTTTGTACCAATGGCAAAGGCATCCTTTAACGTCAATTTAAAATCAGGCGTCAATTGGAAGGGGACTTCAATATCATCAAAGACCATATTTTTCCCACGAAAGGCATCCACAATACCCAAAATGGTCATGGTCTGCAAAAGGAAGCTGGTTTCCTTTAATTCCGAGTGCTCCACCTGAATTTTGCCATCCAAAATGCCTTCCGGATTTTGATTCGCCGCCAAGGACAGCTTGCCGCCCGTAAATTGATTGGAGGCATTCAAGCGTTCCATTAAATCCCCCAAATCGGAAAAACTGCCTTGAAATTGATTTTTTTGCGCATCGTACACCAGAACAAAAGGCTCTGAAGCAACAGCTTGCGCATGGAAATTTTGCCACAGATTATTTTGGCGCTTTCCCTTAATTGAAACATCCGCAAATGGCTTGACTGAATTTAAAGAAAATTTATCCAGCGCAATATCCAGTTTTATATTGGGGGGAATAATTGCTTTTGATGAATCCTTATCCTCACCAAAGGAAATCTTTGATAAATCATAGGCCTGCCAATTTTTACCCTTAAGGGTTAAAGAAAAATCTTGCGGTGTAGAATTCAGTTCACCCGAAAATTGATTGGGACCCGCCAAAACTTCCTTCAACAAAATTTGCAAATTTTGCTTTGACCAATTCGCCGAACCCTGTATTTTTAAGTCTTCCGCTTTTCCCGTTAAAGAACCCAAAATATCCCATGAAAAAGCGCCTTGAGTATCATTAACGTTGTCAAATTTAAAAGTTGCCTGCATGGAATTATTGGATTCTTTTTGAACTGCAAGGGGCAAAAGATCTACATGCGCGGACTTAGCATCTAATTTTAAGGTACCAGAGTACAGGTCTTTTTTATTTTTAGAGGCCACCAAATCTATCCCTATTTTTCCCATTATCCATGGTTTTAATTCAGGCATTAAAGTGACCAGGTCTGAGGCCTGAAGAAGACCGGACACTTCATAATCAGATGTTTTATCCTTTGCATCAAAATATTCATGCCAAAAAACTTTTAAGGGGGAATTTTTCATGGTAATCTCCCCCGCAATTTCCAGCCCATTGTTATTAACATCTAATGTCAAATCGCCGTCCTTTAATCCCCAATCTTGCAAAGGGGCATTAACTTTGACCTTTTTCATTTCCGCATAAACAACCGCCTGAACATCCTCAGTGGACAAATTTTCCAAAAGCGGAAAAGATAGATGCACCAAGGCCTCAGCTGTCCCAGACACCATAGAGGGCTTCAAGTCAAACATTTGAGGAAACTCCAATGGTTTGGAAGAAATGAGCTCCAATGACTCGCTTACAGGGCCCGCCACATCCAAATCAATTTGAAGCCACGATTCATCTTTATCTAAATCGGTAAACAAAAGATCTGCTTTTCTTAAAACAAGCTTATCAATAGTTCCTTTGTCCGCAATAATATGAACTTTATCAGGATAAAGAAGAACTTGAGCAGAGACATTATTCACTGCTTTCATGGGATTTAAGTAGTCCACATGGACCCCTTCTGCATGAATATCTCCAAACAGGTCCGTCAGTTCATCACCTGTAAAATAAAGGGTAAAATCAGCCTGAGTTAATTTCCCTTTTGAAAGATTTTCTTTCACCCATGCATGGGCATCAGGTCCTTGCACCGATGGCCACAAGGCAGGAACTTGATTGGTGGGAACGTCATAAAGAGTCGCCTTTAAGGTCGTTTTTAAATCTGTCATCTTGCCCGTATTCAAAAAAGCGTCTATCCCCAATACATCTAAATAAAAATCTGCGGGCTTTTCGTTTTGAAGTTTGACTTTGGATGAGGCAATTTTTAAAACCTTCGCCCCCTGCCCTAAAGTACCATTGATATCAACCGATTCCACGTGATAGAGGTTATCTAGTTCCCCCATTAAATTTAAGGTACCAGATTTAAGTGTTTTGGCATTAAATTGAATTTTTGAAATGTAATCCGTCAATTTTTGATTGCTTTTAGCAAGATCAAATTCGGCCCTTGCAGAAAATTGAACATTTAAGTTAGCTTGTTGCAATACTGGGATAAAAGAAGATATCTTTTGTAAATTCAATTCATCCAGTCCTGTTTCAACTGTCAAAATGCGTGTCCAACGATTTAAACTGGCCGTCGCCAAAAGACTTGATTGAATTCCTTGCCCCACCAATGTTGCCTTTAATTTTGCACGATTCGAAAAACGAAAACGACGCGTTAAGTCCAAATTCGCCCCTTCCACCTTCCAATCTTGATTGAAGCGATTATCCTGAAGATGAAAATTGGCCTCGGTAATACGCAAGTCCTGAATGGCCAAAATTCGGGTTAACATCTTTTTAAAATTAGAAAGGTTCAAGGTGTGGGCAGAAGATTGTTGAGCTTTCACAATAACCGTCCCTGTTTTTTCAATAATCATTTCCAAAAATGGCTTTTCCACGATAATTGTACTGGGCAAATAATTCAATGTTAAAATATGCCATAAATCATAGGAAAAATGGGCTGAAGGCGCCGAAAATAAAACAGAATCATCTGAACGCAAAACTTTAAAGTTTTCGATATCAATTTGAATCAAACCATCCCGCGACCAATCGGAAGTTAAAATAACAGATTCTGCCTTTAAGTGGTAATCACTTCCTTGAGGAAACAGGGCTTGTTCAATTTCGGGCATATACTTCATGGCGTCCATAGGTTCATTATGCAAATGGTATAAAACAATTCCCCCCAGTACGATAACAAGAGCCACGAAAATTTCAAAAATCTTCCATCCTATGGAACCAAATATTCGTGAAAATTTTAAAAATCTTTTAACCACTTACATCCCCCAGAAGTTCATTATAAGAATAAATGCATAAGAAAGCAAGCCCGAAAATAAAGGTGCCCAAATCCAGCTGAGAACAATGGACAAAAGGGCTTCCCCCCTTAAGCCATATCCCCCTTTTGCAAAGGATATCCCCACAATCGATCCCACCAAAGAAGCAGAAATAGAAATAGGAAGTGCGGGAAAAAGTCCGTTATGAAATGAAAAAAGTAAAAGGGTGAGAGCTGAGGAAAAACCTGCTATCAAGCTTTCAACAGAGGAAAGGGGAAATAATTTGAAAGAAAGCATTCTTATCACCTTTTTGGACGCCATCAAGCAGCCCAGCCCTGCCGCCATAGAAAATAAAAGAGAGAGCTCAGGAACTTGTCCCACCATTTGCGAAAAGGGGGTCATCAAAACCGGCAAGTTATTTGCCCCCAAACTGTAAGCCGTAAAAGACCCCACAAAAACCCACAGAACACGTACCCACATATCGCGTCTTAAAAGAGGAACGGGATACTTTTGTAAAAAAAGACGCATAATTTTAAAAAGAATAAATGAAAATGAACAGGCGATGAGGGGACTGTAAAACCATCCTAAAAAGATATCTATCACCTGATCCCAGACAATATCATTGCTTAAAGCCAAATTCCAACCAATCAAGGCCCCAATTGACACTTGTGCCACCGAAGCAGGAATACTGAGGCGTGTTAAAAGCATCATCATCATGGTCACAATGATAGAAAAAGAAAAAGCCCCAGAAAGAGTATCAAAATGAGCCAATTCTGACATGGTCACTGAGGTACCGGAACTGTTAAAAAAGGCCCCCAAAAGCAAGAATAATCCTGTCAGGAAGGCTGCAAACTTAAATGACACAATCCCCGTTCCAACGGCTGTCCCAAAAACATTACTGAAATTATTGCGCCCAAAAGCCCAGGCAAGAATCAGTCCCCCAAAAAGAAAAAATTCAATTGTCATAAGGCGTGCTTGGTTCCCATTACTTTTAATTTATCGGCCGCATCTTCAGTCATATCCGAAATTTTCTCTAAACTATAAATAAATTCCTTTAATTGAAGTTGACGCGACAAATTTAAACGTTTATCAGTGAAGGTAAGAGCCTTTAAATCTATTGCCTGTAGGTCAACCTGATGTTCCAAGGCATAGGTGATTTGAATTTCATCATCCACATTGGCCCCCGAAAAAAAGGTCTTTACACCCCCGATAAAAGAGCCCACGCAATCCAAAGAAGTTGTCATCATTTGAAGAAGAGGTAAGTGGAGTTTTTTAGGGATTTCAGGCTGTTCTACCCCCCATAAAATCATATCTGATTCATATTTATTGATGATTTTATCACAGGCTTCCAATAAATCAATCAGATCAGAACGCATATCTGGCAGCAACATATGGTGATACAAATCCAATTCCATTTGACGGCGTAAGGCATCATTTTCGGCTTCCAGAGCACTCACCTGTTTTTTGAAGGCCGTAAAACGTTTATTGACACCTTTATTTAAATATTCTTCCAAACCTTGTTGTACTAAATAACCTGCTTGAATAATATTCATCAAAAACAGTGTAACTTGTTGTTCCAATTTTTGTGTTTTTTTAAACAAAATAAAGCTCATTTTCCCCCCTTCGCTAGTTCGGCCAAGGCAGACCGCATAAAGCCATCCAAATCACCATCTAATACCCCTGACGTATCAGATGTTTCGTAATTGGTACGCAGGTCTTTCACCATTTGATAAGGCTGTAAAACATAGGAGCGGATTTGATTGCCCCAACCATTATCGCCCTTTTGGCTATCCACAGCACCTTGTTCAGCTTGACGTTTTTTAAGTTCCATTTCATAGAGTCGAGCACGGAGCATATTCCAAGCTTGCTCGCGATTTTGAAACTGACTACGTTGCGTTTGACAGGCCACCACAATCCCCGTCGGGGTATGGGTAATACGGACAGCACTTTCTGTTTTGTTCACATGCTGTCCCCCTGCCCCAGAGGAACGATAGACATCAATCCGACAATCGGCAGGATTGATGTCCACTTCAATAGAATCATCTACCACAGGATAAACCCAGACGGATGAAAAACTGGTGTGGCGGCGTGCATTGGAATCAAAGGGCGAAATGCGTACCAAGCGATGGACACCTGATTCAAACTTCAACCAGCCGTAAGCGTTAAGCCCGGAGATTTTAAGCGTGGCGGATTTAATGCCTGCTTCTTCACCGGC
>DFKU01000071.1 GCA_002373615.1 Alphaproteobacteria bacterium UBA3637
TTGCCATGTTCAACCTTGCCTGTGTGTTTTTTTGAATGTTTCGGCGTGTTTGTCATCGTTTCGCCGTCATCTCCAAAAATCTCACGGGCTCTTTTTAATTGATCCCCTTTATCGGGTATATTTTCAACCAATCCGATTAAATCATAAAGATCCCCGCCTTGATTGCAACTAAAACAATACCATGATTGACTATCGGGGTAAAAAGTAAACGCCCCTGTGCGGTGTTTTCCTGTTCCACTATTACAGATCGGACAAATATACTGATTTTTGCCTTTGCTTTTCTCTGTGATCATCTCAATATAATCGCCTAAACGATCCTTGTACGCTTCAAAATCTGCTGTCAAAATGATTACCTCACTTTCAAAATGAATTTAACCGATAAAAGAAAAAATTGTCGCTGAATGGGGATGCCTGATTATAGCACACCGCCCTTCTTAAGAAGGCGGTTGTGCGCCTCTATAAGACGTTATAAATAGTAATGAGATTTTTAGCCTTGCCTAACTATTTTTTTGAAGGCTCTGAAAACCGCTTAAATACTACGTTTCAGGGATTCGAAAAATTTTTTGAATTTTTTTCTTGTGTAAAAGGCTTACCCCCTGCGTGTAAAAGCTTTACCCCCTGTGTGTAAAAGGCTTACCCCCTGTGTGTGAATAGGTGACAAGTCAAGGCGTTTTTTTGGTCTTTTTTTTGCTCTTTTTCCTTTTTTTCTTTTTGGCTGATTCTTTGATTTTTGCATCGATGTATTCATAATCCGTTAACGTGAAATTGACATAGAGACTTGAAAAGTCTTTGTATTTTGCATCGTATAAATAGTCATCATCTTTTAGCGGTTCGCCCTTTGATCTGGTGATCGTGTATTCTTTCAAAATGCCAATGCTCACTAAATATTCCAGTGCATTGATGATCGGTTCTTGAATGATTCTCCGCCAATTTCGATTATTTTTGAGTTTTAATTCTTCATAAGTTGGCAAGTTGGCGGCTTTGATCAATGTGTTCATTGATAAGCGGTTTTTCGTGCCTCTTGTGTGATTATTGATAGTGCTGTAATGATGACACATTTTGATCGCTATATAATACGCTGTTATGTGATCCTCATCGATTAAAAAGATATTTGGATGAATCCATGTCAAAACATTACTGCTCAATAAAGTTTTAACGAACGTATCTGCGAAACGCATGATAATTTCATCATCGTATGCGTTCAATTTGCCTTTTTCCTGAATGATGCGAGCATCCACAAGCTGTTTTTTATAATCTTCATATTCGAATTCTGAATTATAAAGAATATCAAGATCATTTCTTATCTTTTTTCGAAAATTCTTTTTACGGTCAACAGCTTTTTTTCTTTCCGTTTCAGTGTCATCGTGGGGATTAATATTATATCCTGTCATTTGTGCGTATTCATCCAATGAAATGCGGATCGTCTTATTTCCCGTGACTTCAAATTCGATTAGCCCCCTCAATAAAAGCAACTTCACACTCAAAGGGAATTTTTTATAAGATTTGATTTTTAACAGCACATCATCAATTTCTGCCACCCCTGTATTATTCAAATCCTTTTTGATGTTTCGCCTATCCGCTTGATTGAAAGCCCTTGTTGTTTTGTGCGTGACTGATTTTTTATACGGCGGATTCATCGCTTTATTAATAGCTGTGCGCACATCGTTGTTTTCTGCGAAAAATATAAAGTCTTTTATTTGTGTTTGATTCGCTTGATCAAAAAATTCTCCAAAGGCTTTGACTATTTGCATTTCTTCTTTGGTGGGTAATGTATAGAGCCCATTTTTTACTGCATCATCGACAACAGAAAACAAAAGGTTTTCCGTGAAATTTTCGGCGGTCTCTCCATCTGCACAAAATCGTTTTTCGAATTGTTGCTTTTTATCGAATGAAATACTCTCAAATAGTTTTTTGCCGTGCCTGTCTGTTATATCTGGTGACATACAACAGCGAGCGAATGATAGAGCCTGAATCATAGTTTCCATGTCTATTTGGTCATCTGTCATATTTGTCGGTAAACCAATTTCTAAAAAATCAAGAACATCGCAAGCCTTCATGAATAATTCTTTATTCATAGCTTGTTCTTTATAATCTGTCATAACATAACCTATCTTTCATACTAACTTTTGATAATTTCTACTTGAATAAATGAAAATTATTTAAAGTAGAGTTAAACTCTTGCCCGTGTTCCTTTGTTTATGAATTCATTTAAAGCGGATTGCGTGACTTTCCAATCTCTGCCAATCTTAACCGCTTCAAGTTTGCCGTCTTTGATATATTTATAGACTGTCACTTTTGTGACGCCTAACAAGTCGCATATATCGCTAATAGTGTAAAGTTTGGACACCCCGTCCAATCCTTTTTTATCGGTCACTGTTATATCATCGATGGACAAGATATCATCGATCAATTGCGCCTTGTCATAATTAAGAATGACCGCTAAATGATTTGTTTTTTCATCGTCAAAAGTCTTTGAATAAATATCTTTGTATGCGTATTTTTCTAATGCGGATAAAAGGCGGTTAACGCCTGCTTTCCCTTCTTTCATGGTTGCTCCTATCTTATGTTTTATTTGAGATCGTCATTTCTGACCTAACAAGGTATGCCAGTTTTAAAAAAAACATGGCTACCTTGATTTGATAATCCTTTAGACTTTGGATTATCAAATATTGTCGCTGATCGTTAATTACTGTCTTTAATCAAGGGTAAATTGTTTCGATGGCTTTTAACGTTAATGTCATTGTCTCTGCCTTTGCTATTGCCTCTTGATCGTCATCGCAATTATAAAAAGTGATTTTCCCGCCAAAGTTGTTAAATCTGATTATTAATTCGTGATTTTCGTTTAAAACACAATTGTCATCTTCATCATTCCAGATAACAGCGGGATAGCCGTATTCATATTCTTTTTTAGTCATTTTTGTTTTTCCTCATTGCGTCTCATTGATTCGATGAAAAGTAATACATTGTCATCATCGTTACTTGCTGTTTTGCCGTTATGCTTTTCCGTTAATTCGATGATTGCTTTAAATGCGGGTACATCCCCATCATCAATAACTTTTTCTATCATGCGCAAACATATAGCCGTCACGGGATCGCATTTTGTCCCATCGTCTAAAGTTAAATCTCCACTTGTTAGAATTGCGTTCATCGTTTCTCCAAAATCCGCCAAACGCTTTTCCTTTTCCGCCTTGGCTTTCCCGCCTTTGCGCCCTGCACGGCGTGCGGTCTCTGAATTAAAGCGGGTCATTTTCCCCGCTTCAGAAATGTTAGGATTGATAAATATCACCTCTCTTTCTTTATTGAATTAAAAGCTGTAAGCTGTTATTATGTGTTTGTACCATGTTTAATCAAGGAAAAAGACTTTTGAGATTCCCCATTCGCTCATCAGTCTTTTTTCTTTTTTTGGGCAATTCTATAGCCCACGGCTACCCCAAAGAAAAAAGCGTCACTCATGAAGTTAAAAAGATCTGCGCCGTTGCCATTGCGTTCATAAATTTCGTTCATCTCTCCATAAACCAAAGTCATTTTGGGATTCTCACTTGTTAGCTTTCTACCTTGCTCAATTGTCTTTTCAACGTTTCTCATTGTTTAACCTCTCTTAAAAATCAAATTAAATTCCGTGTTTAAATTGTGATCCAGATTAAAAGCCTATGTTTCGTTCATTAATCACCCCCTTTTTAACCGTCTTAACGGTTTTGTGACGGTTACCCGAAAATCATTTTGTTGACTGTCCTTGAACATGTGTTTTTTGCTTTGTTGATTGAGTGATCGTAAATCATGGTTGTCGTGACGTCTCTGTGTCGTGCAAAATCACGGGTATTTCTTAAATCTTCACCGCCTAACAAGGACAACGTGACGGCGGTATGTCTTAAGCTGTGCGCTGTCAATCTGTCACTGTTAAGCCCTGCCTTTTTCAATCGGGTTTTTATCATGCTACTTATAGACTGAACACTTAGCCCTTTGCCTTTGCTGTTATTTGAAAGACTGCAAAAAAGCGGGCTGTCATCTGTTATGTTTTGGCGGTCATTAAGGCTTGCTCTGATCGCTTTTTCCACCTCATCAGGTAAGATCACATAGTCGCTTTTTTCTTGTCTGCCTTTGCCTTGAATGTAAAGCACAATGTTTTCACCTGCTAAGCGCATATCTTCAACTTTTGCCCGTGATACCTCGATATCTCTTAAACCACACGTTACCATCAAATAAAAGATTGCATAATCACGCCTGCCCTGTATGGTATCCGTGTTTATTAGTTCCATAACGTTTTTGACTTGATTTGAAGTCAAATAGTCTTTCTTGTGATTTCGGTCAATCTTCAAGGCTTTGATATGATCTGCAACGTTTGGATATAAACCTTGATAAGCTGTCCATCTAAAGAATAATTTCACGGCGGTCAAATAATTGTTAACCGTTGTTGGCTTTAATGTTTTGCCGATCGTTTCTCTAAAGGCTATAACATCCGCCCTTTGTGGTTGCGTGATCCCGTTAATGTTCAGATAATTAAAAAACTGCTGTAATTCACGGCGGTAGGTTTCTACGGTTTTGGGTGATCCCACATCAAGATAATTGATAAAGTCATCAAATAGGTTTTCATCAAAATGATTAGCGGTTAATGACATCAAATTGTTATTAGGGGATGGTCTATAGGGGGTATTACTTAACATCATTGTTTTCACCTTTGATCCTCTCTTAAACTATTAATATTTTAGCATATTATCTTTATAAAAACAAGTAGTTTATTTATAAAAATAACTACTTTTTAAATACCCCCCTATCTCCCTTTTGGGGTGTTTGGCGGATATGTAAAAACAGGGGCAAAATTTTTTGGGATATCGAGTGGAATTTACACAAGTGTTACACTTGTATTGATTGTCATTTTTGGATTGAATGTGATTGAAATATAATTTTTGTATGCCATATAGAGACACGCCCCTTATTTTTTTGGGGTGGGGTAAAGGTGTCTTAAAAAGATACCGCCATATCTTAACAAGATACTTTTCAGCCGTTAAACTTTGAATTTTGCGGTGCTATATAAAAAAGGGATTTTCAGACGCAAAACAATTCCTGTCCTGCATCCAGTTTTCATGTCAAGTTTTGTCAAGTTCTAAGGCTGTTTTGATGTCAGGTTTTGTCAGGTTTTGAGCCTGTTTTGACATTAAGTTTTATTAGGTTTTGAGTTCAGGTTTGTTCAGGTTTTCGATGTCAACAAAAGTCAACAAAAAAACTAAAAAAACGCCTCTGTGCTGTGGTTTTTGAAAATTAAAAAAAGCAAGGGTATATATTTATATACCCCCGCTTAAAAAATCGCTTAGAATTAAACCTCACTGCATTTTTAAGGCGTTATTCATCGCTGTATGCTTTGATTAAGTCCTTTTGAGCCTGCACTAAGAAAACATCATCATCAGTTAAATAACTGATTGTTTCGAGTGCTGTTAGCAATATGCTCAACGGCTCTTTTTTAGCCTGTATTTGCTTCAGAATTTCGGCTCTCCTATGTTGTGATCTGACAAGGTTGTTTTGACACCTTTTCCATGCTTCACGCTGTTTTTTTATGTGTTCTGATTCTGTCTCCAATGACGGATATTCTGGTAAATCAGACACCTGCTTTTTCTGATCCGCTGTTTCGGTTATATCTAAAACTGATAAATCAAGTTCTATCATGGTTATTTTTCCTTGAAATAATTAAACACGGGGTAATATTCAAAAGAGATTTTCTCTCCCACTTTCGCCTCACGATTTTTTAATACAACTAATTCCACTTGGCGGGGATCTCTATTTTTTTCCGCTATCTCATCAAAACCTTTTTCCCCTGCGCCTCTCAGCTGTAGCCCGATCAAAACATCGCTTGAATATTCAATACTGCCCGATTCTTTGAAAGCTTTCATCGTCACTTTTTCTTTGTAGTTTTCCCGATTAAATGACGATATAAGAAGGATCGGGATTTTGTTGTCACGGCTGATTCTTTTCAACTCTGTGATCGCTTTATCCATGTTTTGTTTGTCGCTTGCTTTCACGTCATGCGGGGATAGAATTTGTAAGTAGTCAATCAAAACAACAGGCTTTTTTTTCATAAATCTGATATGAGTTTCCGTTGTTTGGCGGATTTCCTTAACCCCGATATCGCCCACGCCCTCACTGATATAAATATGGTCTGAATACTCTGCATAACTCAGAACGCTTTTATTAATCAATTGTTTTTCTGTTTGGCTATAATTGACATAACGCCCGCCATCAGTGATCCCCCGTGATGATTTGGCGTTATTTGTGGGGATTCCATCGTTAAGCGCATTAATAAGAGTATGCCTTGAGATTGATTTTGCCATTAATTGTGTGCGTGCCATCTCAAGAGAAAATATTAAAACGTCATGCCCCTGCTGTGCTATCTGATCCATTATCTGCATGGCTAAAGTGGTTTTGCCTAAAGATGAGATCGCCCCGATCGTATACACGCCCTCATATAATCCGCCATCTAACGCCTTATCAAGTTTTTTAAAGCCCGTCACGATTTTCGGGGTGTTTGCGCTGTCTCTTATGCCATTTAAAAAGTTTTGAATATAATTTGACGTTGCGTTTTTTAAATAGCTTTCTTTTTTGGCTCTTAATACCTCATCTTCAAGGGTTTTCCCGTGTTCCACTGCCTGTATAAATGATTTTTTGTCTTTGGTTAATGCCTCATTTGCGTCTTTGATATTCCCGCCATACGGCATAAAACCGACACAAGATATATTTAAATCCCATAATTCATTTAAAAGCCCGATTTGTGCGGTTTGCCCTGCGTCATCGTTATCCAAAGAAATGATGAGCGTGTATTTTGGCGGATTCCGCTTTATAATACTGATTAACCTATCAAAACCTGTTCCGCCCAGTGCTACCGCCTGCCCGCCTGCTTCAATGATGGATAAGGCGTCAAAATACCCTTCAACGATATAAATTGATTCTTTGGCGGTCTCTAATGCCTCCACGTTAAAAAGCCCGCTCTCATCGCCTTTTGACTTCAAATAACGGGTTTCTGATTGTGGGTCAATGTTTCGCATTGCATACGATGAGCCGTCTGCGCTTGTCGGGATCGTGATCCCGCCCCGTGAAAACAAGGTGTTATCAAAACCGATTCCCATTTTTTCGGCGGTCTCTAATGATATCCCCCTAAGTGATAAATAATCCGTTGAATTTAAGTTTTTTTGACATCTCTTTAAATAATTCGTATACTTGCCATGTTCAACCTTGCCTGTGT
>DFKU01000017.1 GCA_002373615.1 Alphaproteobacteria bacterium UBA3637
CGAATACTTTAATAAGTGAGGCACAACGCCGCGCAGTTGTGGTGGCAGGACAAATCGGATTTAATAGACGTGAACCCTCTCTGACAGAGTTTGAACCTTATAACAAAACCTCCGCTGGTGAGTTTGGGGATGTGATAACAGAAGGTCTTTATAAACAATTTGGCATTCAAGTGTCAGGGGTTAAAAAATCCGTTTGTGAAAACATTTTGAACACACTTGGCGAGGCCACCCCCATCCGCCGCCTCTCAAAAGCGGGCACCCCAACCACTCCCATCATCGTTTGTAAAGATACCAATGATTTTTTAATTATCTATAACGATGATATGCAAGGGGCGACCAGTGATACCGAATATGCCATAGACGACAGTTCCTGTAAATCCGTTTGTGGCACCTTTAACCCCGAGACACATTTATGTAATGAAAGCGATTGTGAAATCCCAACAAATACATGCACAGTTGATACCGATTGTAACACCAATAACGAATGTATAGTTTGCGATACAACCGCAGGACTTTGCAAAAACGGGTGTGAAAGAGTGGAGTATTTGGAAAGTACGGGACCAAGAATAACATTAGATGTTACGGGCTGTTTGAAATCAGAATTTAAAGTACAACTTTTACCAGATTCAAAGCGTACTGTAATTGGTTATGATTCTTGGAAATGGTGGGGAAAAACGACCAATAACACTTATGAATTTAATGGTGATTCTAGTCTTCTTGTTGGAAATAGAGATATCATTAATTATAATTTGATTCCGAATGGCAATAGTGTCAAAAATGAATTTTATTTGAATAATAGTTTTATAAGTTCTAGATCAATTGTTACATCATGTCCAAACCAATTTTTTAAACTTTTTAATATTGGTAGTTTTGATTCACATACCAAAATATATTATGCAAAATTTTATGAATTAAACAACACTCTTGTTCGCGACTTTGTCCCTGTAATCACCCCCGCATCCTCTAAAGGTGGTGACAAACCCTGTATGTTTGACAAAGTCAGCCAAAAACTCTTTTGTAATGTGGGCAGTGGTACTTTCAAAACTAACAAAGACAACTAACTTTGTTTTTTGAAATAGGAATCTACGGCGTTGACGAGGGCAGTGGCAAGTTTCTTGCGATAGGATTCCTTTTGTAAAAGTTTATCTTCTTGGGGATTAGAAAGATATCCCATTTCCAACAAAACCGAGGGAATATTGGGTGACTTTAAGACCACAAAGCCTGCAAAACGATGGGCATTTTGGCGTAATTTCACTTCTTTTTTCATTTGGGTCACTACCTCGTCAGCATAAATAGACGATTGATCCATCGCATATTTTTTCGCAATATCAATCAAGATATTGCCGACTTCGGGCTGATAATCCGATAAATCCATGCCGAACAGGATATCTGATTTGTTTTCGCGTTCAGCGAGAGCCGCCGCCTCTTTGTCCGAAGCAGTTTCGGAAATGGTGTAAATGCTGAGGCCCTGCGCTGAACGACTTTTTGCACTATCTGCATGCAGGGAAATAAACAAATCCCCGTTCGCTTCATGCGCCTTTTTAATGCGCCCACGCAAGGGAATATAAAAATCTTTATCACGGGTCAAGACGACTTTATAGCCCCGCTTTTCCAACAGTACTTTTGTTTCCTTGGCCATTTTTAAGGTCAGGTCTTTTTCATATTTGCCTGATACCGAAATAGCCCCGGGGTCTTGCCCGCCGTGACCGGGGTCAAGAACAATAATCTTTTTCTTGGCAACTGTCTTTGGGGTGGTTGTGGATGGCTGAGTTGCAACTGTTTTCGTCCCCCCGACCTTATCCATATCCAAAACAAAACGCCAATTTGTTCCCGTTTGTGGGGCCAATAAAAAATGCTTTTCGGTCAATTCATAGTTCGGTAAATCCAAGACGATACGCGCTGTATTTGTGTTGGGCTTCCCTGTACGAATTCCCTTGATAAAACCAGCCGTTGAAGTCGTATTTTTTTGACCGAAACGTGTTCCTGAAAAATCCATGACCAGGCGCGAAGGATTATTAAGACGAAAAACTTTGACTTCCGCCTTTTGATCCAAATCAGCCACAAAACGCACCCCCTCAGAGGGCGTTTGAGACATGCGCATCCCTTCAATGGTTTGGGCAAAAGAGATACTTCCCCACAGCAAAAAAAACAGAAATAATACCCTTTTTATCCAATACATGAAATATTTTTTCCCTTTTCAAAAAAAAACTTGCTTATTTCGTTATATCCTGTTATAATGAAAAGTGCAATAAAAAAATTGCCGAAATGAATTTTTTTAAACCGGAAAAGTAAAATGAAGTATATGGAATTTTATTTTTACATGATGTCACTGACCCTTTGGGGATGTGCCGGTTTGTTATTTAAACAAAGGGTCAAACCCTGTTATCAAAGATTGGAGAATTTATGTCAAAACAAATGCTTATTGATGCCACGCATCCGGAAGAAACCCGCGTGGTCGTGTTGGAGAATGGACGTGTAGAGGAATTAGATGTCGATACCAACATTAAAAAACAAATTAAAGGAAATATCTATTTAGCAAAGGTCGTTCGCGTTGAACCGTCTTTACAGGCGTGCTTTGTGGAATATGGTGGCAACCGCCATGGATTCTTGGCGTTTGGGGAAATTCATCCCGATTATTACCAAATTCCTGTGGCTGATCGTGAAGAGTTAAAGCGTCAAATTGCCGAGGCCGAATCTGCAAAGGCAGCTGCTAAAGAGGAAGAAACCATTGAACAAAAGTCAGATTCTGATGTCGAATTGGTCCATGAAACGGATGAAACACTGCGTCATCATCGGCCGGCCTTCCTTAAAAAATACAAAATTCAAGAAGTTATTCACACCGGTCAAGTCATGCTGATTCAAGCCGTTAAAGAAGAACGTGGTAACAAAGGAGCCGCAATGACAACTTATTTGTCTTTGGCTGGGCGCTTTAGCGTTTTAATGCCAAACAACAGTCATGGGGGCGGTGTTTCCAGAAAAATTTCCAACGGTAAAGATCGTAAGGAACTGCGTAAGATTGTGGAAAAATTACCTATTCCTGACGGAATGAGCGTGATTATTCGCACCGCTGGGCAGGGCAAGACTAAGTCCGAAATCAAGCGTGATTATGATTATTTAATCAAAACATGGACACATATTCGCGAATTAACCTTAAAGTCCATTGCGCCAAAACTGATTCACGAAGAAGGTGATATCATCAAGCGTTCTTTACGGGATGGCTTTACCACCGACATTGACGAAATTTT
Organism: Alphaproteobacteria bacterium UBA3637; assembly: GCA_002373615.1. Classification (GTDB taxonomy): domain Bacteria; phylum Pseudomonadota; class Alphaproteobacteria; order CAAHEQ01; family UBA3637; genus UBA3637. The sequence goes on from DFKU01000017.1 coordinate 3,246, forward strand.
AGTGGATGGGGAAGAAGGCTTTAAAACCACACGTAACTTCGTGAAACTGTTGATTCCTGCTCAAGTTAAAAAGGTAAAATTACACAAAGGGAAACAACCCTTGTTTTTGGAATACCATGTGGAACAACAATTGGAATCCATTCACAGCAATATCGTTCAACTACATTCAGGGGGCTATTTGGTCATTGATCAAACGGAAGCCTTGGTGGCCGTGGATGTGAACTCAGGACGTGCCACACGTGAACATGACATTGAAGAAACGGCGCTTCGCACCAATTTGGAAACATGTGAAGAATTGGCCAGACAACTGCGCCTGCGCGATATGGCCGGTCTGATTGTCATTGACTTTATCGATATGGATGAACCCCGCAATAATGCCGCCGTGGAACGCAAATTAAAAGAAGCTTTGCGTCGTGACAGAGCCCGTATTCAAGTAGGCAAAATGTCAGGATTCGGATTGATGGAAATGTCCCGTCAAAGATTACATTCCAGCTTTATTGAATCCAGCTATCACACCTGTCCTTATTGCGCAGGAAAAGGGGTACGCCGCTCAACGGAATCTTGCGCTATGCATGCCCTTCGGATGTTAGAAGAAGCCTGCAATCGCTTTGAAAAATCAACGATTATTTTAACCGTGCCACAAGAAGTAGCCTTATACATGGGTAATCATAAACGTGGCTATATCATGGATTTAGAAAAGAAGTATTCCGTCACTGTACGGATTGAAGCGGATAACGATATGATTAAACCCGGCGATTTTAAATTGGAACGCATTCGTGATGATGGGGTAAAGGTGGGTGTCCCCCCTGCCCCCGGCCCAAAATTTGAAAGAGGACCTGCGGTTGAAATGCCACCAAAGCCAGAAGAAGTATCTGAAGAAGAATCAAAGGAAAATTCTGGACGCAATGGTCGTGGACGCCGTCGCCGCAGAGGACGCCACGGCAACCGTTCCGGTGAAAATAAATTCAAGGTTGTGGAACAAAAATCTTTAGCTGAAGGCGAAAAACCTGTTGAAAATCAAGAAAAACCCATTGAAGAGAAAAAATCAGAAAATGGCTTAAAACCTGAAAAGCAAGAGGTGAAAGAGGTTCCTTCAACACCGATTGAACAAAAATCTGAAATGAGCCCAGAAGCTGCCGGCCCCAAAAAAGGTGGTTGGTGGAATAAACTGATTGGCGATTAAACTTAAACCTCCCAAACGGGAGGTTTTTTAGTAACAACAAAAAGAAAAACTCTTGACGATTTTTAGGGAATAGGTTAGGATAAACTTATGACTGATAGATTAGAAGAACTTTTAAATCAAAATTTAAAATTGACAGGCAAGAAGAAAGAGGCCTTTTTACGCCAAGCGAGGGCTTTGCGCGCCAATTTAGACCTGCGCAAAAAACAACAAAAGGAGCGCAAATGTATGCCTTTAAAATAAGAGGGGAAAAGGAATTATCAGGGGAAGTAGAAATTAAGGGTGCCAAAAATGCCTTACTTCCTTTGATGATTTGCACACTGCTCACCGATGAGCCCATCGTTTTACACAACTGTTCCATGTTGGCAGATGTCAAAACGTTGATGCAATTATTGGAATCATTGGGGACAAAAATAACAATTGAAGGGGATACCGTCACTTTACAAACCCAAAAAATTACCAGCAATATCGCCAGCTATGATTTCATTTCAAAAATGCGGGCCGGCTTTTGGGTATTGGGTCCGTTGTTGACAAGATTAGGGGAAGCAAAAGTATCCTTACCTGGAGGCTGTGCCATTGGGGCGCGAGCCTTGGATATTTACTTTTCTGCCCTGACCGAGATGGGCGCCGAAATCAAAACCGAAAACGGATACATCCATGCCAAAGGTCAATTACATGGAGCCGATATCACCTGCTGGCGCGTGACCGTTGGGGGAACACATAACACCATTATGGCCGCGTGTTTAACGCCAGGAACAACCGTTATTCATAATGCAGCCTTAGAACCTGAAGTCATGGATTTAATTAAAATGTTGACCCAAATGGGCGCCAATTTTGAAGGGGTTGGCACACGGACTTTGACGATTCATGGCGTGGAAAAACTGCATGGGACAGAATTTACACCCGTTCCCGATCGCATTGAAACAATGACCTTTATTGCGGCGGCGGCTGTTACCAAATCGAAAATTTTCTTAAAAAATGCACGGACTGATTTATTAAAGCCAGAATTGGATTTATTAGCCACCAGCGGTGTCTTGATAGCACAAAAAGAAGATGGATTGGAAGTGGATGCCAGAGAGGCGCATTTAAAGGCAACCTCAATTATCACGGGCCCCTATCCTGAATTTGCAACAGATAACCAATCCTTGTTTTGTGCTATACTTGCGTTGGCAGAAGGCGAAAGCATTATTTATGAAAAAATGCATGACAATCGCTTTATGCATGTGCCGGAATTAAATCGCATGGGAGCAAATATTCGGCAATTAGATAACACCCATGTCGTCATTCAAGGGGTAAAAGAATTGTCAGCCTCCAATGTGATGGCATCGGATTTAAGGGGGGGAGCAGCCTTGGTGGTGGCAGCGTTGGCAGCCAAAGGAGAAACATTATTGCAACGCGTATATCATATTGACAGAGGATACAGAAGAATTGAGGAAAAACTGAAAGCCTTGGGCGCCGATATTGAACGCGTATGGTTGGATTAAACCGAGCGAATGATCAATGCTTTTTTGACAGGATCATATAAAAAAGCGAGTTTACCATTCATTAAATCTTGAACACGCCTGCCATAAAGTTGGTAACGCCACCCTTTCATAAAGCGCACCTCTTCAGGTTGCGAAAGATATTGCACCAAATCTTCCGTCGAGGCAATTAAAGTGGGGGCCACATTATTTTCTTCCGCCACAATATTCAGTAAGAGTCGCAAAGCCTCCACCCGATTCTTTTTATTGGGACGCAAGACATAGTGCTTTTTAATGGGCCATTCTTGAACCGCCTCATGCGCCACCTCAATACAAAACATTTTTAAAGAAATTCCCATTTCATTTTTCAAAAAGCCCTTACTTAAAGTGCGGATAGCCTTAAAATCTTCCTCTTTAGTGGGACGAATGGCGGCGCATTCCACCAATGAATAATCAGAAATAATAAAGTGACGCGGATAATTTAAGTGTTTTGCCCAATTTTCACGCCATTCACACAGTCTGGCACACAAATGGATCTTGGCCGGATCTTGAAAAGGAAGTCCCAATTTTTCCAATAAATGTTGCGCATCCGGTTCATACAGTTGCGGATCCAGAGAGGCTTGAATTTCCTCTTGAATCCAATCCAAACGATTGTTTTTACAAATTTCATCCATCATTTTGGGATAAAGCGCCTTTAATTCAATCACATCATGAAGGGCATATTCTTCTTGTTCCTTTGTTAAAGGACGATGCGACCAATCGGTAATACGCATCCCTTTGTCCAAATTGATTCCCAAATATTCCCTGACCAAACGTTGATAGCTGACTTCCCCCGAATACCCACATACCATCGCGCCTACTTGAGTATCAAAGACAGGGGTGGGCATTTCGTGCATTAAGTGATAAAAAATTTCCAAATCCTGACGACACGCATGAAAAACTTTAATAACTTTTTTGTTACGAAAAACATCAAATAGAGGGGTTAAATCAATATCGGGTGCCAAGGCATCAATCATCCAGGCCCCCTTTCCCCCGCCAATTTGAATCACACAAAGTTCTGGATAAAAAGTCTTTTCACGGATAAATTCCGTATCCACCGTAATAAATTCCAATTTATTGAGACGGGCGCAAAGACGCTTTAATTGTGTTGTTGTTTCTATCATAAGCTTATCATACTCTTTTTTTACTTGCGATGCAATGAAAATTTTGCTATAATAGAGTTATGGATTCATTGTGGAACAAAGCATCTTTGCAAATTTATAAAGCCTTGGGCGGTCAAGTCCGTTTGGTAGGAGGCTGTGTCAGGGATTATTTATTAAGAAAGCCCATGCACGACCGAGACATGACAACTCCTTTAACGCCAGATGAAGTGGAAGAAGCCCTCAGTAAAGCCAAAATTTCCTTTGTTTCTATGGGGAAAAAGTATGGGACCATTACAGCCATTATTGATGAGGAACCGTATGAGATTACGACCTTACGTAAAGAAGAAAATCACGATGGCAGGTATGCTCAAATGACATGGACGACTTCATATAAAACGGATGCAATGCGCCGTGATTTTACGGTCAATGCACTGTCTGCGGATGTCAAAAACAAAATCTTTGATTACACAACAGGCAGATCCGATTTAGCGCAAGGACTGATTCGTTTCATTGGTGATCCAGATAAAAGAATTCAGGAAGATTATTTGCGCATCTTGCGGTATTTTCGTTTTTGGTCGGCTATTTCCAATTTGGATGTGGATGCGAATGTTTTACAAGCCTGCAAACGCCATAAAAAAGGATTAGGTATATTATCCACGAATCGTTTAAGAGATGAATTGTTTCGCTTGATTATGACCCACAGAGCAGAGGAAGCTTTGATGATTATGAAAAAAGCGGGCCTGTTAACCCCAAAAATGTTAAGACTTAACTTTTCACAAAAACAAATGCAAACATTAAGGGAAACAGGAAAAGATAAATTATTTGCAAAAATTGGATTTACATTCTTTAAGGGGGGAAAATGAGAAATTTATTTGATCAACATACAAAAGAGACAGAATCCGGACGCACTATGTTGGAAATGTTGGGGGTTTTGGCCATTATGGGCATTATTACCTATGGTGCCATCGCGGGGATTAACTATGGGATGAGCTCGTACAAAATCAACCAAACCTACAGCGAAGTTCAGGACATTATTCAAGGGGTGGAAGATTTATATTCTTGGAGTAAGGGATATCCAAATACTCCAAGTGAATTAATGGCGGCGGCCTGTGACAATGACATTTTTTCAAAAAAATGCGAACCAGATGGCTGTGTTACAAGTAAAAACTGCGGAGTAACAGGGGCTTTTGGGGATATCAATATTCAAGGAACAACCTGTGGCAGTAGCACCTGTGATAATTTTAAGGTAACTGTTTCTATTCCCGATCAAGATGAACGCAGACGTGTCAAAGAAATGGATTGGGCTGTCGTCAATATTAATGTTTCAGATTGTGACAGAGAAAATACTCATTGCACCTTTTCACCCAAGTAATTATTCAGATAATAATTGACGCGCTAAAGTGCGATTAGCCTCTTTAAACTTAGATAATTTTAAAAGGGCATGCAATTGTGCCAATTCGTACAAAGGCAGGGCGCCTGTATCCATCATGATATCTTCATCAGACTTCAAAAACATTTCGGAGTTATAGCCTTTTGTTTCTGCCCCATCATCCAAAAAATCATTTACAGAATCCATGTAAAGCCATTCTTTACCTGTCTCCAAGGCCTGTTTCAAATGCCACTCAGAATGGGTCACAAGATATTTAATCAATTCATTTGGCAACACATTCGGCGACATTCCTGCAATATGAGTGGTTGGATTTTTCGGTTTTTCCACAATACGATTATTTACTAAAATCGCATTATTTGATACATCTTCACGCCAAAGCCCCGTCAACAAAATCCGTTTTGGATTTTTCAAAAATTCATCCACCAATTTTTTAATGTGAGGATTCTTTGGATCTTTTGACAAAATAATATCATCTGGGAAAATAATCACCACATGTTTATCCCCGATTTCCTTGGCCGCACAATAAAGAACATGCGCCGTTCCCAAGGGTTTTTCCTGAAGAACAAATTTTAAATCGGTATCTTGAGGTAAAAAGGTGGACTTTAAAGTATCTGCAATATCTGTTTTACCTTTGGAACGAAGCTTTTCCTCTACACGTGTATCTGTTTCCAAGGCACGCTGAAAGTTCTTAATCACTTCATTTGAAGAGCACACGATCGTAATATGACGTCCCCCCATTTGAATAATATCATCCAAAACATAATCAATCAATCGTTTATCCCCAAAAGGCATTAAGCATTTGTGGGGAATACCTTTGGAGTGAGGAAAATTACGGGTGGATTCCCCGCCACAGCAAATCACAAATTCAATATTATCGTACATATTAGACCTCCTTGATTTCTATGATAGAGAGTTGACGTGCCGGATTGTTGGGATTCCGGCGATAACTGTTATAATCGGGATTAGAATAAGTATCTATCCCCACTGATTCAATGGTTGGAATCCCTGTGCGGCGCAGACGATACACCACGTAAGCATCAAAATCAAAATGGATTTGCGCGTTTTCTTCGGTAAAAAAATGACTTTCAGTACAGGGAAAAAGGGCACGCATATCGGGGCTGATTTCAAAACTTTGGATTTGAAGATGGGGGCCAACACCAGCCACCATATTTTGGGGATTTCCCCCCAGCTCTATCATTTTTAAAATCGTGTTTTCAATGACCCCTTGAAATGCCCCTTTCCACCCCGCATGAACAGCGGCCACCAAATGTCTGTACGTATCTGCAATTAAAATCGGGGCGCAGTCGGCCGTTTTTACCGCCAATTTTAAACCGGCTTTATCTGTTATAAGGGCGTCCACGGAGGGAACTTCCTTTGGTGTTTGTGTAATATATAAACAATCCGCTGAATGCACCTGATTCATTTTGATGGTGTCCGTAATCGCTTCTGATTCCGAAGCATTATAAAAAGCCGCCTGACACCAATTTAAATCCAAACAATTTACTTTTTCCATTTTTCCCCTTTTTGTTTCAGGCGTTCCATTTTCAGTTCAGCCCGTAACCTTTCATAGCGCATTGTTAAATAGTAGCTGGACACCCCGAAAACAAGAGCCCATGGTAAGCAACCAACTGCCATGCCTAAACCCCAGTCCTGCATCAAAAGCTTACCGCTGGCCATAATTTTTTCCCAAAAACTATAGTCTGCAAAAAAAACCGCTTTCATCGTATCCTTTAAATCAGCATAGCGTGTGACGGGGCGGTGCATCATAACTTGTCCCGTCACATAGAAAGCATAATAAATAGGAATCATGGTAAATACATTCGTAATCCAAGTATAGGCAAGTCCCAAGGGCAGAGAAAAATCCCGTTTAAAAAGCTTTTTCATTATCATCCATGTCATAAAAACCAGATACATTTGAATTCCCACCAAGGGCGTCATGGACCATGCCACACCGACAGACACCCCCAGTGCCTTATACTTCGGGGGATGAGGAGAACGGAGCAGTGGAACCACCAAGCGATACCTGAAAATCCTTTTTATCTTTTGCCAAGGGGTAAAATGTCGCATTATTTTTCCTTTCTAAGTCTATATAAAATTGCACGCGGAGAAGCGTATGCCAACAAAGCTATTCCCACCACAATCATGGGTAGGCACAACAATTGCCCCATAGATAAGTCAAGCGCAAAAAGCCCCAACTGTGAATCAGGTTCACGAAAATATTCCAAAATAAAGCGCCCTACCCCATAAAGCAAAAAGAAAAGCCCTGTAAAAAAACCTGATCTTTGGCGCAGGCGGGGAACAAACCACCAAAGTGCATTCAAGACAACGAATAAGAATAAACCTTCAACGGCTGCCTCGTACAGTTGGCTGGGGTGGCGGGGTAAATCGCCTCCATCCGGGAAAATCATCACCCAAGGAACGGCTTGGCTGACACGGCCATACAATTCCCCATTTACAAAGTTTGCTAAACGTCCCAAAAACAAACCGATGGGCGCAACACACACCAATATATCCCCCATAGACAAAATGGGAATTTTCTTTTTAAAGGCAAAAAGAAGCGTTGCAATAATGACCCCCAATAGACCCCCGTGAAAGGACATACCACCTTGCCAAACATAGAGTATTTGTAGAGGAAACTCTCTAAAATAGTGGAAATTATAAAAGAAAACGTACCCCAGTCTGCCCCCCACGACAACACCTATTGTTGCCCAAAGCAGAAAATCGTCTATCTTAAGAACTGTAAAAGGACTGTTCGAAAGACGCGACATTTTGCGCGCCAATCCCCATGCCCCCAACAGGCCAAAAATATAGGCCAATGAATACCAACGAATAATAATCCATCCCCATTGAAACAAAACAGGATCCAAATCAGGAAAGGGAATACCGGGGTAAGTTGTCATTTAAACTCCTTTTATTTGGGATGAGAGTAGAAAATTTTTATAAAAAAGTCAAGGATGAAAAAAAGTGTTGACATGCATAAAAAAATACCTTAAACTGAGCTTGGATATGGCGAAAGCTGTATCCTCAAGTGCCTGAAAGGGTGCAAGAGAGTCGTCCTAGACTCGGTAGCTTGGGTGAGTGACACCTGCCCCAAAAGGTGCATGTGTTTTAAATAATCCCTAGGATTTGCTCACCTATTTTTCCCGACTTGGTTGGGGAGCCTTTGGTGTATGTTCAGGGAAATTTTTATTTCCTAAAGACCATCGGGATCACGAAGCTATCTGATTTAGGAACTCTCCGGCCACCTGGTAAGGGTGGCTTAAAGTTTAACCATTTATAAATTAAGAAAGGAAAAATAAAAATGGATTTGGAACTGATGACAGACGCAAAAGAACTCAAGAGGATCGCAGAAATGAAAAAAGAAATAAGCGAAACCGGTAAACATACGATGTTTTATCATGGAAAATTGAGCGCTATAGATTACTATGGAGATGATAAAAAATATGTAGAGCGTACAGAAGCTTTTGACAGTCAAGGAGAATTAGCTTATATAAACTATTATGGAGACGATTCTCGTATTGAATATTATGGTTCAGATAAAACGGTTGGTTTTATTGAAAGAGCCGATAACAGAGAACAGGCAAAAAAATTAGGACTATATGACCGTTCCGAATATGATAAAGACCCACAAGCAAGGGATGAACTTCGTGGTAAAGTTGATGCCTATCAAAAACAACAGGCTTTGTTGAAACAAAAAATGGCTGAAAAGAGGGTAAAATAATGACTGAAAAAGGAATCAATATGATGAATACCACCACACAAATTCCTGGTGGAAATGAAATCAGAGATAATAACTGGAAAGAGATTATTCAAGGGCTTAATATTCAACCCAAAACTCAGACAGAAAGGTTAGATTGGGGCACTGATGTAGGGGCTTTAACAGAATCCAAAGAAATGTTTATTGAACGCGCCAATATGTGGCCCAGTAATAAGAGGGATAACAACAATCACTATGTGATTTCCCCCGATACAGGAAAGGAAGGCGCCAGTTTTTATGGCCCCTTGGCCTATAGTGGTATTCGTTCTCCATATTATTTTGGAATCAAATTCCCTGAACTTAAAACTGATGAGGATAAGGAAGCCTTTGCCAAGTATACACGTATCATACATACCTATTATACAAACATAGAGCATGGTAGCTTGAAATACGATAACAGTAAAGCACATATGAAAGCCTCTATGAATGTGGCTCTTTTGTTGGCAACCGTTTATAGTCGTTGTGATAAAAAATTACCCCCCATTGAATATTCTCAAAGTGATAATACAATGATGAGTGAAATTTGTGGGTTAATCGGTAAAAATATTGATGGTTCTGATATGACAGATAAAGAGCAAGTTCAATTTTTATCTGACTTAGCCGACGATTATGTTGCACAAATTGAAGGAAAGGGCATTAATAATAGTTTAGTCGCCAATAAAAAGAGTAATGATAAAACCTTCGGCGAATATAAAAAATCAGAGGTTTCTGACCGAATTAACAATATGAGTGCAAAGGAAAAAGATGCTTTGTTGGCTCAATTTTTAAGTCAGGGAAGAGATTGATTTTTTTAGATGCCCCATCAGTTGATGGGGCTTTTTTATAATTTTCTTGCGTTTTGGGGGCGATGGGTGTATAATAGAGGACATCTGTTAGCGCTTGTAGCTCAGCTGGATAGAGTGTCGCCCTCCGAAGGCGAAGGTCGTGAGTTCGAATCTCGCCAAGCGCACCATAAAAGCCCACCGTTTGCGTGGGCGTTTTTGTAAGTGCCGTGAGAGGCGAACTCACGAAGTGAGGCCGGTGAGTGAAACGAACGACGCCGCAGGCGGTCCGAATGAAATGAGGATTTAGGTCAAACCTAAACAGACGAGCCAAGTGTACACCGAATTATAAGAGATCCTGAATCGCGCTTCGCTTGTCCAGGATGACTAGAGTAAATATGACCTAGATTCTCGGGGCCCCAACCCCAAGAATGACATATTTGTGGACATTTGCTCTTTTAGAAAAAATATGCTATCATACTTCAAAACAGAAAGGACATAAGATGATTCTTTTTTTAATTGCTTGCGCTATTTTAATTCTGGGATATTGTATTTATGGTGTTTTAGTGGAAAAAGTGTGGGGGATTTCGCATGCTCCGACGCCAGCCATGAAACATCCTGATGGAGTGGATTATATTCCCTTTCCAACCTATAAAGCTTTTCTGATTCAATTTTTGAATATCGCAGGACTCGGCCCTGTTTTTGGGGCGATTTTAGGGGCTGTATATGGGCCTGTGTGTTTATTGTGGATTGTGTTCGGGTGCATTTTTGCAGGGGCTGTGCATGATTATTTATCGGGAATGCTGTCCTTAAAACACGATGGGAAATCAATCATTTATTTAATGGAAACCTATTTTGGCAAAAAAATTAAATATGTGGCGTTATTTTTAATCGTAGCTATGCTGTTATTGGTGGGCGCCATTTTTGCCAAGAGTCCTGCACAAATGTTAGGGCAGTTGACGCACACCAGCATGTGGTTGTGGTTAGCTGTGGTCTTTGGATATTACTTTGTGGCGACATTGTTGCCCATAGATAAATTGATCGGCAGGTTTTATCCCCTTTTTGCCTTGTGTTTATTGGCCTCCAGCGTATGCTTGATTATCGCCTTATTTATGCGGGATATTCCAGCCTTTTTAAACTTTCAATTTACCAATTTGCACCCCCAGGGAGTGCCTTTGTTCCCCCTGCTTTTCGTGACAATTGCCTGTGGCGCCATCAGCGGTTTTCACGCCACCCAATCCCCCATGATTGCCAGATGCTTAAAAGATGAAAAATACGGACGCCCTGTGTTTTATGGCGCCATGATTGTGGAAGGCATTGTGGCCCTGATTTGGGCAACTTTGGGGATTTGCTTTTACCCCAGCACACAGCACTTGTTAGCCACCATCAACCAAGCCGACGCAGGCGGCGTTGTGGCCGAAATTGCCAAAGGTTTGTTGGGAAATGTGGGGGGCGTGGTGACGATTGCCTCGGTGGTCATTTTAGCCATTACGACGGGTGATACCTGTTTCAGATCGGCACGCTTGACGCTGGCGGACTTTTTGAAATGGCCGCAAGAAAAAATCAGATTCAGATTGATTTTGTCCTTGGCTGTGTTGGCAGGGGGCGTGTTCCTGTCGGTCATCAATGTCGCCACCATTTGGCGGTATTTCGGGTGGTTTAACCAAACGCTGGCCATGTTCACTTTATGGTTGGTAACGGTGTATTTAAGAAAGGCGGGAAAATGTTATTGGATTTCGCTTATTCCTGCCGTTTTTATGACCGCAGTCAGCAGTGCATATGTTGCCTATGACCAGCTGTTTTTGGGGCTTTCCGTTCCTGTGGCGCATGGCGTGGGAATTATGATTGCCCTTATCAGTTTGGTGGGATTTATCCTTTTGCGATGTCGGCGAGGTGGGCGATCATAGAGCGGATGCCGGAAAGGCGTTTGTTGATGTCGCCCCATGGGCGCATAACAACCACCTTTTGATCGGGGCGAATTTTCATCGTTCCCACTTGAGATTGGATATAATCAATGAGGCCTGCAGGATTCGGGAAAGTGTTGTCATGAAAAGCAACCGTTGCCCCCCGCTCCCCTGCGTCCACGCGTTCAATATGCGCCTGTTTGGCGAGCAACTTTAATTCCAAAGTTAAAAAGAGGTTTTCTGTTTCAATGGGGTAAAGGCCAAAGCGGTCTTTCAGTTCCGCGCGCATATCGTTGATTTCAGTGAGGGTGGTGAGTTCGCTGAGGCGCCGATAGAGATCCATTCTGACCCCTAAATCAGGGATATAAGTATCAGGGATAAGGACGGGAAGGCCGACAGAAATTTGGGGCGACCAATCCTCCTCCACCGGCTTTTCGCCTGCCTTTTCTTGACGCAGGGCTCCTACAGCCTCTTTCAACATTTTTTGGTAAAGCGCAACCCCCACTTCACGAATGTGGCCTGATTGTTCTTGGCCGAGTAAGTTCCCTGCCCCACGGATATCCAGGTCATGACTGGCCAGCATAAAGCCTGCCCCCAAAGAATCCAGTTTTTGCATGACCTCTAAGCGCTTACGGGCGTTATCGGAAAGGGCGCCCAATGTGGTCAAGTAAGCGTAGGCTTTTTTCTTAGAGCGCCCCACACGACCACGCAATTGATAAAGACCCGCCAAGCCAAACATGTCTGCACGATAGACCACAATTGTATTGACATCCGGAATATCCAAGCCCGATTCCACAATACTGGTGGCGAGCAGAATATCGTATTCATGTGCGGTAAAGGCGGTCATGATTTTTTCCAAGTCCGATGCCGCCATTTGGCCATGCGCTTTCACGATTTTCAAATCAGGAAGGAGCGCATGGAGTTTACCATACACCTCATCCATATCGGAAATACGGGGAACTACCACGAAACTTTGACCGGCACGAAAATGTTCACGCAAAATCGCCTCTTTAATCACAACAGGGTCAAAGGGCATGACGTAAGTTTTAACGGCCAAGCGATCCACGGGGGGCGTTGCGATAATGGAAAGTTCACGGACACCCGAGAGCGACAGTTGAAGCGTGCGCGGAATGGGGGTGGCGGTAAGCGTTAAAACATGGACACCTGTTTTCAGTTCTTTCAAGCGTTCTTTATGTGCGACCCCGAAGTGTTGTTCTTCATCAATAATGACCAGCCCTAAATTCCTAAAGCGAATGTTTTTATTAAGAAGGGCATGCGTGCCGACAACAATATCAATTCCGCCTTTTTCCAAGCCTTCTTTTGTGCGTTTGGCCTCAGCCGAAGTGACCAGACGGGAAAGCGAGCCGATGCGTACCGGAAAACCCTGAAAACGTTTGGTGAAATTTTCGGCATGTTGGCGCGCCAAAAGCGTGGTGGGGGCAACAACTGCCACTTGCGCCCCGTTCATAACGGTTAAGAAAGCCGCACGCATGGCAATTTCTGTTTTCCCAAAGCCAACATCCCCACAGACCAGCCGATCCATCGGTTGCCCTTTGGCGAGGTCTGTTTCAATTTCGGCCATCGTCTTTAACTGATCTTCCGTTTCCACGTAGGGAAAGTGAGCACAAAATTCTTGATAAATCCCATGGGGCGCCAAAAGTTTCGGCATTTTATTGATGGCGCGTTGAGAGGCAATGCCAATCAACTTATCCGCCATAACGAGCAGGTCTTTTTTGACCTTTTCTTTACGGGTGGCGAAGGCGGAACTGCCGAGTTTATCCAGCGCAACCTCACTTGAACCATAACGGGAGAGGACATCGGCGTTTTCAACCGGCACAAAAAGTTTCGCCTTATCCGCATACTCAATAGCCAAGCAATCATGGGCTGCCCCTGCTAAATTCAAAGCTTCTAACCCCAAGAACCGCCCAATCCCGTGTGTTTGATGAACGACCAAATCGCCCGCTGACAATGTGGAAATATCACCAATAAAGTTTTGATTGCGCCTGCGTTTCGGGGCCGATTGTAAGCGTTCCCCAAACATATCTGTTTCGGTTAAAATCAAAAAATCATCCGTTTGAAAGCCCGATTCAAAGGGGGCAACAATCAAGCCGGGGGCGCGTTTTACGGCCTCCGCCCAAGTGGTGGCCCATTTTAGGGGAGCGCCTTTTTCCTTTAAGAGAGCTTGGAGTCGCTGACCGGCGCCTTCGGTAAAAACACTGACGATAATGGGCTTAGTAGCGCTTAAAATAAAGTTGGCAACTGCTTCAAAAATATCCTGCTTTTGCCCAATGCGTACATCCATAAAATCATGCCCCGCGCGTGCCCCCTGATCAACGGTCTTTTCTTGGTGAAAAGGGGTGAGCTGAATGGTGTCAAAAGAGCTTATTTTATTTTCAGTTTCGGCTTTCGTTAAAAAGAAAAGCTCTGGTTTAATGGGATGATAAACGCCGTTCGGATCAAGGCCTTCTTTAAGGGCTTGACAACGGGCATCATAATATTCGGCAACTTGTTCTTCACGAGATGACATCGACTCCTCTGCCGCAGAGGATAAAAAGAGGCGGGTATTTGGTGGCAGATAATCAAACAGCGCCTTCATTTCAGGATAAAAAAGCGGCAGAAAGTGTTCCAAGCCTGCCACATAACGCCCCTCTGAAACCGCCTGATAAAAAGCATCTTCTTCCCCTGCCCGCAAAAGTTCCCGATAACGCGTGCGAAACTGCGTTTGCTTTTCGGGCGTCATTTGAATCAAGCGCACAGGCTTTAAGGTAATGGTATCCGTGGTGCCTTGCGTGCGCTGAGTGGCCGGGTTAAAAAACTTCATAGATTCCAATTCGTCATCAAAAAAATCAAGGCGAACAGGATTTGAAAAGCCTGCCGGATAGATATCCACAATCTCCCCACGCACTGCAAATTCGCCGGAGGTTGCTGCCACGTCGGTAGACACATAACCATTTTGGCCGAGAAAATGTGTAAGACGCGTCAAAGACACATTTTTTCCGACCGTTAAAGTCAAAGTGTTTTCTTCAAAATTTTCAGGGGCAATGCGCTGCATGAGGGCAGAAACTGTTGTGAGGATAATGGTGTTTTTATCTGCCTTGGGCATTTGGCAAAGTGCCGTGATTTGTTCCCCCACAATATCGGCTGACGGGGCAATTCTATCATAAGGAACTGTATCCCACGCGGGATAAGAAATAACTTGAACTTTGGGGGCAATAAGAGACAATACCTTTTCGGTAAAATCCATTTGGCTTTCATTAGCGGCCACATATAACAGGCCCCCCTTTTTGGCTTCCCGAGCCAAAACGAATGCATCAAAGCCCTTCGGCACAGAGCTGAAAATTGTCTTTGTCATAAATAATATTTTAATCCTTTTAAAGAAAAAGCGCAAGACAAAAGCCAAAAAAAGACTGGACAATTCGTTTAATTTATGGCAAACTGTAAGGAAAAAGGAGGAGTCATATGTTTAACAAACCTATTTTACCAAGTTTTTTAAGTTCGTCTAAATCTGCAGGCAATCCTGTTCCGCCCCCTGCGCGCCCCCCTATGCATAGGCAAGCGGTCGCCCAAGAGGCAATGGATGCCCAAAAAGCCATTAACGAAGCCTTAAAACAAAATATGAATCAAGCAACACCTACCCCAGAGCCGGCTCAACCGATTGAGGAGAAAAAAGAGGTTCCAGATTCATCAGAAAAAGTTGTTTCACCTCAAGTCACTGCACCAACAGAAGCGGCTCCGGCCACACCTATTGTTTCCAATGCAGAGATTATCCCACCTGCACAAACAAATCCTGAAATTGTTAAAAAAGAAGAAATTGTTCGTTCATCTGTTGCCACAAAAATAATAGCCGATGAAAAAAAAGAGCCCGTTTTTTCAAATCAAGCGCTTGCCCCTACTGATGCAGATGGAGTTGTGAGAGGCCCCAATTTACACGATACACGATTTTCTGATATTTGGTTCACCCCAGAAAATATCGCTTATGTGAGGGATGTCAGGACGCACTTTGCATTGACACCCATTGAAACACCCGATTTAGAGGACTTTAGACGCGCCTTGGAACAAGGATATCAAGGTGCATCCAGCTATGCTATCAAATTTGCAGGGGATTCGTACCGTGTAGAGCGCGTCATGACAAATGACGGGGTACAGTATAACTGCCGTAAAATGCCAACATCAACCCCAGAAATTGAAGATTTGGGCTTTGCCCCACCCATTGTGAAACATTTATCATCGCTGGTGCGTTCTGCCGGACTTTTATTATTTGCGGGTCCGACAGGGCAAGGGAAAACAACGTCAGCCAGCGCTATTATGAAACGTTTTTTGGATACAGAAGGCGGCTTTTTATTCACCATTGAAGACCCCCCTGAAATGCCACTGGGTGGACTTTACCATGCAAAAAACGGGGGGCTGGGATTATGTAAGCAAACACCCGTTGAAAATGATCAATGGGGGGCTTGTTTAAGATCTGCCTTACGTTCAAAGCCTCGTTATATTTTGGTCGGGGAAATTCGAACCCCAGAAACAGCCAGCCAATGTTTGGTCGCGGCCACTTCTGGACACTTGGTATTATCCACCATTCACGCCAACGGGGTAGAAGATGCGTTAAATTCTTTGATTAAGTACGCAGCTTCAACAGGATTAGATGAAAGCTTGGTTTCTGACCTGTTAGCACGTGGTATTTTAGGTGTGATTTACCAGCGTTTGGAAGGGGTTGAAAAGTTAAAGCTTCATTATGAAACCGCCTTTGCCAATCCAAATACTGCCGCAGCCGATCAAATGCGGATGGCCATTCGTGATGGAAGTATTAACTTGGCAACCTTTATGGAAACACAGGCCACCCGTATGAGTAAGGGGTTGCCCATGTTTAAGGATCAATAATTATCGGCCAATTCCTTGATACTTAAAGCCGTGTTGAAGGGCCTGTTCTGGGGACAAGAGATTGCGGCAATCCACAATATTTTTATGATGCATAGATTGAGCCAATCGGCTTAAATCAAGTTCTTTGAAGTCGTCCCATTCTGTCAAAAGGGCCAGGACATCTGCCCCCGTTAAGGCATCATACATATCAGGCGCATAGGCCACTTTATCACCCAATATTTTTTGAGCATTTGCCATCGCCTTTGGATCATAAACCGTGACATGAACATCATTTTTTAACAATTCATCCAAAATTTCCATAGCAGGCGATTCACGACAATCATCTGTTCCATTTTTAAAAGCTAGTCCTAAAACAGCGATTTTGGGCTTTTCAATATCTTTAACCATATTCAAGATGCGCCCTGCCATTTGCTTTTTACGAACAGCGTTTTCCTTAATCACATCTTCAATCAAAGTCATCATGACATCATTCATTCGTGCCATATAGGCCATTGCCATCGTATCTTTTGGAAAGCAAGAGCCCCCAAATCCGGGCCCTGGATTTAAAAATTTAGGGCCAATACGACTGTCCATTCCCATGCCTTTGGCAACCTCTAAAACATCTGCCCCAGCTTTTTCACAAAAATTCGCCATTTCATTAATATAGTGAATTTTAATGGCCAAAAAGGCATTACTGGCATATTTGATTGTTTCAGAGGAACGGCGCTTTACAAGCAACATATTTACTTTATCAGGAAAGCCGGCATATAAATCCTGAATAACTTGGGTAGCCCGTTCAGAATTTGATCCCACGACAACGCGGTCTGGATGAAAAAAATCATGGACAGCAAAACCTTCGCGCAAAAATTCAGGAAGTGAAACAACATCAAAATCAGCATTCGGATTATTTTGACGAATCATTTGTTCCACACGATCCCCTGTTCCCACAGGCACCGTCGATTTAATCGCAACAACTGTATAATCTTTCAGGTATTGCGCCAATTCTTGTGTAGCGGCATAAATGTATTGCATATCGGCTTCATGTGTGACAGGGTGAGGCGGCGTTCCAACCGCCAAAATCACGAGGTCCGCATTTGGAACAGAGTCTGCCATAGAGGTGGAAAAGTTGATTTTCCCTGCCGTAATATTCTTTTTTAAAAGGTCTTCCAAACCATCTTCATATAAGGTGGCTTGCGCCCTCTGAAGGGATTGAACTTTTACTTCATCCTTATCCACACAAACAACATCATGGCCTAATTCAGCCAAACCAACGCCGGTTGGCAGACCCACATAGCCTGTTCCAATGATACAAACTTTTACCATTTAGTTCTCCTGATTTAATTACTTTGTTTTCGTTTCGGGGATAACCACTTCTGGTATTCCCGGGCGAGTACGCCGAGTAGGATTATAGCGGCTTTCCAGTGTTTGTTTTATTTCTTGGAACATCGGGCTTAAATAGGGCACATTCATACTGACAACTGCACTGATAATTTTAAAGATGATTGCAATCACCAATGTGGCCCCCACTGTCAGACCTACCCCACGGGAAATCCCCGCAATTAAATTCAGCCATATCAGGCGTGAAGTTTTGTTTAAGTTTGTGACATAATCGCCAAAGCGCATGCGTTCCAGTCGATCTGCCAATTTTTCCAATTGTGTAATCTTTTCTTTTTTTGTCAGTTTTCTTTGTTGCATTTTAATTTCCTTTCATTATTGTGGAAAAACTTGATAATTCACACGATTGGGAATGCGTTGCGTATAATGACGCCTTTCCATACATTTTTGATAATCATCATAATCCACCGACCAATCAGCGTGTGCATAATTAACGTTCACGGGCTGTGCCCCCGGGTAAGGTACAAAATTTGCCCAAACACCATTTTCTGCGTCATTATCAAAGCGCAGATTCAATTTTTCTGGTTCCCACGGCCAATTCGGCCATTCAAACGGCCATACATCAGCTTCCATCATACACTCACGGTGGTCTTTCGCAAACCAGGCTACCCCCGTATTCGGACGTTCCCAATAAAAAAGCTTTTGGCCCATACGATCATCCCCTTGGACAAACCAACAACCGCCCAATAAAAATAGACTTAAGAAAAAAAGTTGTCGCATATTTCCCCCTTAAAAATCCAAATCCTTATAATGTTCAGAGGCAATAACGCCTGCCACACTGTCCGATAAAAGTGGCGCAAAAGTAGGCCGTGATTTCATCTTGGCATACCAGGTCGAACCTTCCGATAAATTATCCCAATCCAGTTCCCCCAAATAATCCAAAACAGAAAGATGTGCCGCCGCCGTTAAATCTGCGAAAGACAAAGATCTGCCCCCCAAATAGGCACGGCGCCCCGCCAACCAATCCAGGTACTTGAGATATCTTTTTAAATTAGCGCGTCCAACGCGTACCATTTCATAATCAGGCGTTTCGCGTGTTTGAATTACCTTTACAACTTTTTCCAATAAAATGGGATAAACAGCATCGTGATAAAAGGCTGTATCCAACCATTCAGTCAAACGCCGAATTTCGGCACGTCCACGTGGTGTTTCACCCAACAAATTTGGAGTTGTCTTGATTTCGTTAATATATTCGCAAATCGCATTGGCTCCTGACAAAGTATGCCCATCGGGTTCCACCAGTAATGGTACCGTTCCCAATGGGTTTTTTTCCAAAAAGGCAGGACGCCTTTCCCATGTTTTTTCCAAAATCAATCCCACGGGAATCCCCTTTTCAAGGAGTGTCAAACGCACACGACGACAAAAGGGATCCAAGGGATAATGGTACAAAATAGCTCTATCTGTCATTCTTCCCCCTTTCTTGCCAATTTCAAAAGACAAATAGCCACTTTTTCAGAAGGTGATTCATTTGAATTTAAACCTAACTTTTCTAAGCTGGGGTTAACATCCTGATGGGGATTTTGAAACAAATCCTCAGAAGTTTGAGTCAATTTTTCCAGTGTGCAATTTTCCTGCAACAATTCCGGAATAATGGGTTTATCTTGCAGTAAATTGATAAGGTTCACATATTTTATTTTTAAGACACGACGGGCAAGAGAGGCCGTCAAAGCATTTAACCGATACGCAATCAGGTGGGGCACATGTGCCATAGCGAGTTCCAAAGAAACTGTTCCACTGGCCGCAATGGCACTGTTGGCGGCCGCAAAGGCATCATAACGCGCCCCTTCCCCAAAAATAACCGCATGAGGGATTTTCCAATCTTTCATTTTCTCTTGAATCTTATCCGCCACCGTTTGAACCGTTGGCACCACCACAAATAAATCGGGGTGTGTTTTGGAAAGCTTTTCGGCTGTTTGCATAAAGAGGGGTAAAAGCGTTTTAATTTCGTTTTTACGACTGCCTGGAAGCATGGCTAAAACAGGCGTTTTCCCATCCAAATGATATTGAGCGCGGAATTTTAAAGCATCCCCTTTATCAGCACCCCCTTCTATCACAGGATGACCCACAAAAGTGGTGGGTAGGCCATAAGGGGTAAAATAATCTGGCTCAGAGGGCAATAAGCAAAACAAGTGGTCAATAAAATGGGGTAAAGTTTTGGCGCGTCCCCGCTTCCAGGCCCATACCTGAGGCGCCACATAATGCGCATGCGGAATATCAATCTTATTTTTCTTTAACAATTTATGCACACGAATGGAAAACGAATAAGAATCTATTGTCAAAATCACATCCGGTTGAACTTGTTTAATATCACGAATAATTTCGTGTAAATGACGTAAGATTTTTGGAATGGAGGGAATGACTTCCATAAATCCCATGACGGCAAGATCTTTGATATCAAACAGGGAATTAAGGCCTTCGGCTTGCATGGTTTCACCACCAATTCCATAAAAGGCAATATCGTTATTTGTTTGGGCTTTTAAAGCACGCATCAAACGGGAACCCAACAAGTCCCCCGATGGTTCGCCTGCCAACAAATAAACTTTTACCGTCACGCCTTTACCCCCACAATGAAAATGCCCAATTGATTAGCGAGTTTGACTGTTTGTTCAGATTGCGAAATAAGGACAGAACCGGCCTCCACCGCAATCCCCACAAAGCCGGCATTTTTAATCGCCTGAACTGTGGCAGGACCAATGGTGGGTAAATCCATGCGGCGATCCTGTTGAGGCTTAGAAACTTTCACCAAAACACCGCCGGCGCCCTTACGCTTTAAATCAGCAGAGCGACGAATAAGGGCGTCGGTGCCTTCTATCCCTTCCACCGCCAACACAAGTCCTTGTTGCACAATAACAGATTGACCGACATCCGCTTTTCCCAAAAGTTTGGCAACCTCAAGGCCTCGTTTAATATCGGCCCCATCCTTGGGAAGAGGGACTTCACGCGTATAGACACCTTCGGTAGCAAGTAAGTGGGGCAAAATGGAATCAATCCCGACAACAGTAAAACCTTCGGATTCAATTTCTTTCGCGATACCACGAAGAAGACTATCATCCCCGGATTTTTTCTTGAGGTGTGCGATGGCTTTTAGCCCCCTTAAATCCGGCCACAAACCAACGAAAGAGGGACGCTTGACGCCACCGATCATAACGACTTCCTCCACCCCATTTTTTTTCATCAGGCGAAAGCCTTTACCGACTGCCCCCAAACGAATCCACGCCTGAGGCAGAGCCTTATCATATTCTTTGGGATTTGCTTGCCCCTTTAGGCACAGCACAAAGAAAGGACGGTGCATCCTTTCACATGCTTCAATTAAAGCATGCGGTAAAGCCCCAGCGCCAGCAATAATCCCCAGTTTTTTCATGCGTTTTTCCTTGGTTGCATAATCCCGTTTTTGGAGGGATTTTGACAAAATTGAATCACTTTGCTGACAAGGGGATGCGTGGCATATTCTGACGCCACTTTTTCAAGGCGTTCAGAAAAGACACCTTCGCCCATAAAGAGTTCTTTATAAGCTTTAGAAAGTTCCATCACCAACTTTTTATCCACGCCTGCGCGTTGTAAGCCCACCAAATTAAGGCCTGCGAGTCCATCCTGCATCACAATACCATAAGGAATAACATCCTTCCCAATACCGACCATTCCGCCAATCATGGCACCTTCACCGATATGGGTGAATTGCAGGACACCTGCCATCGCCCCGATAATCGCACGATTTCCGACAATCACATGCCCGGCAAGGCCTGCATTATTACTCATCACAATATCGTCCCCGACAACGCAATCGTGTGCCACGTGAGAGCCCACCAAAAACCAGTTACGAGAACCGATAGTGGTAATTTTTTGATCCACATCTGAGCCTGTGTGGGCGGTAAAGTGTTCGCGAAAAACATTATCATCCCCAATACGGAGCTTTAAGTCTGTCGCTTTATTGCGTTTATGCTGACAGGGAAGCCCCAATGAGGCAAAAGGATACAAGGTGTTTCCCTTTCCCAGTACCGTATCCCCCGCAATTACATTGTGGGAAATCAGGCGTGTGCCTGCCCCGATTTTAACCTCAGGCCCCACAGTGCAGAAAGGACCAATTTCAACATCATCGGCGAGTTCTGCCTTTGGATCCACAATAGAAGAGGGATGAATTTTTGTCATAACCTAACCTTTCTTCAAAAACTTTTTCCAAAAACCAATTTTGACATCAGCAATCACTTGCGCTGTTTTCTTTTTAGTAAGACCACGCAAAGCCACCACTTGACGCATGAATTCGTGTCCTTCTTGGGCAGGAGCACCCATCATTTTCTTCATGGGTTCCACATTACCAATGACCCCTGATTGGGCAGCAATTTGAGCTCCTGAGCCGATTTTAAGGTGCCCTGCGTAGCCTGCCTGACCACCTGAGACAACACCATCCCCGAATTCACAGCTGCCGGCAATTCCGTTTTGTGCTACAATCACGCAACATCTGCCCAACTTCACATTATGGGCAATCTGGCAGAGGTTATCAATGCGACATCCTGAGCCGATTTCGGTATCGCCCATTGCCCCACGATCCACCGTTGTGCAAGAGCCGATTTCAACATCATCCCCGATAATAACACGCCCGAGTTGAGGGCATTTTTGGGGGCCTTTGGTGGGGCTCATCGCAAAGCCAAAGCCATCTTGGCCGACTTGTGCCCCGGGGTAAATATAAACTTTGTGGCCTGCGATACAATGAGAAACGGTGGCGTTTGCACCAACCGTACAAAGCATCCCCATTTGAACACCTTCCTCAATAACAGCGTTGGCATGAATATCGCAGCCATCGCCCAAAACCACATTTTTTTCAATAACAGCACCGGCAGCAATACGGCACCCTGCCCCGATTTTTGCTGTGGGATCAACGTGAGCTGCGGGGGAAATACCCACCTCAAAAACACGTGGGTAAAAAGCAGAGGCAAGCAAGCCATAAGAGCGATGAGCATCTTCGGAAACCAGCGCAATCGTTCCCGCCGGCACAAATTCTTTGAACTTTTCAGGCACAATCACAGCACCTGCTTTGGTATTCTTAAGGGCATCACGCACAGATGGAATAAAAGCCCACGACACATCATCAGGGGTTGCTTTTTCTAAATCTGCCACATCTTGAAAAACTTTATTGGCGTCCACACCTTCGGGTAATTTGACCTCACCCACTTCGGCGATTTTAGCTAATGTGAGGCCCCCTTCAACCTTATGGAAAAATTTTGTATCTGCCATATCAGCCCCCTAATTTTGCGGGATCCGGATAAGGAACGGATTGCACCAATTTATCCAAATTTTTGACAAAGGTATCCGTCATGTCGGCTGATTTTTCCGCATACAACACATTATTGACAGGAAGCAGAACTTTGACACCCTTTTGTTTTGCCGTTTGTTCGACAGCCTTGGCAATTTCTTTTTCTGCCCCTTTTAGCGCAATTTGACTGGCCGCCACAATGCGTTCCACCATCGGGCGATATTTATCCTGAATCACAGCAAAACGGCGTTGCAGACTCAAAGCTTTCTTTTGGTATTCTTCAGGCTTCATTGAGGCCTTTTTGGATTCCAAAGTTTGCGCTTCTTTTTCTAAATCCACAGAATCGGCCGCAATACGAACACGAATTTGTTCTTCATATTTTCTTTGTTCTGCAATCACAGATTGGTAAAGTTTTGCTTTTCCTTGAGCTGCGCCAAAATCAATAACACCAACCCCGGGGCGTGTTGTCACACACCACCCCCAAGCCAAAACAGCAACACCAGCCAATAATCCGGCAGCTAAACACACTTTTTTATTTGTACATACATTTTTTACTTTTGTTAATTTTTTCATTTTAGAATCCTTTCCCAAAGTTAAGTCTGAACACACGTGTTTTATCATGTTTGTCTTTCACCAAGGGGTACGTGAAGTCCAGATTAATAACCCCCATTGGTGATGTCCACAAAATACCGGTACCCACCCCTACACGAATTTTGTCAGAATAGTAGGTTTTATCTTTTTCATATTCATCGGGTTTTCCAATGTATCCGGCATCAGTAAAGAGTTTCCCTTTAATACCCATTTCCTTTGGTAATCCCAGCGGGAATGACAATTCTGCACTGGCTGTTGTGTACCAGTTACCGCCCAAAGCGTCATCGGATTTGATATCACGGGCGCTGACGCCACCATATTCAAATCCGCGCAGTGAGGCATCACCCAAGAAATAGCGATCATTGATGCGGACCTTTTGGCCACCCCAACCCCAGACGCGGCCGGCATCACCACGCAGTGAGAACACAACATCATCTGTCAACGAGAAATATCTGATTCCCATCAAATTAATGTTATAGTATTTACTGTCCCCACCAAGACCGGCAAAATTGACACCAATAGAGGTATAGTACCCTGTTGTCGGATCAATTTTACTGTCGCGTTTATCGTAAATCAGTTCTTGACCAATCAAGGACACAATGGTCTTTCCCTTTTGTTGTTGAATGGCAATAGCTGCATCCGAATCCACATTCGTAATATCATCTTGACGCAACGTATAGCGGGCCACATGGCGCAAATTTTCGGTGTAGTTCCACCCAAAGCGTACGGTTCCCCCAATCGTTTCATATTCATAAGAGGATGAATCAGAATTATCACGTGTGGTGCGGAATAAGTCCACCCCGGCTGTTAAATCATAATCCAAGAAATACGGATCGGTAAGCCCCACTGTATACTGGGTTTCCTTTTGGCTGAGCATTACATTCAAGTTGGCAATGTTCCCCGTGCCCAGAATGTTACGTTCCACGATCCCTGTTTCAAACATCATCCCGTCATAGGAAGACCAACCGACTCCGATATTAAAGGCCCCTGTTGATTTTTCAGCCACAGACATATTGACATCCAACAAAGATGGATTCATGGGCACAGGAGAGGTTTGTAAATCCACTTGCGAAAAGTAATCCAAATCCGAAACACGCTGTTTAGAGCGACGCAGCTGCGAAGCATTATAAGCATCCCCTTCCTTGATCCGGAACTCACGACGAATCACTTTGTCTTTGGTTCTGGAGTTCCCGATAATGTTAATCCGGCGGATAAAGGTTTTATCCCCTTCTGCCACACGGAAAATCAGTGTCGCTGTGCCATTTTTTTCATCTTTCAAAATATCAGGCGTCACATTCACAAAAGCATACCCAGCATTGATAAGCTTATCCGTCATGGCATCCACGGACTTTTCAACCAAATCCACATCCACGACATCGCCAGGTTCCAATTCAATTTCTTTTTTCAAATCCAGCTCTTTGTTAAATTCAGGAAGGCTGACTTGAACATCAATCTCTTTGACACGGTATTTCTTGCCTTCATCCACTTGAATGGTTAAGATAAAGCCCGTCTTATCCGGAGTGAGTTCCGCCATGGCACGCACCACACGCATATCCAAATAGCCATGTTGCAGATAGAAACGACGTACCAATTCTTGGTCGTAATTAAAGCGATCCGGATCGTAGGTATCTGTGGAAGAAAGGAAGCGATACCAGGCCTTTTCCTGAGTCATCATCTTTTCTTGGAGCGTTGAATCAGAATAGGCCTCATTCCCAACAAAATTGATTTCTTTCACATAGGCCTTATCACCTTCATTGATTTCAAAAACGACATCCACACGATTTTGATCTTGCTTAATAATCTTGGGTTCAACAGAAGCTGCAAAACGTCCGTGACGTTTATACACTTCAACCAAACGCGCCGCATCTTTTTCCAATTTTCGTTTGGTATAAACATCCCGTGATTTAAGCATCACTTCTGTTTTTAAAGCATCGTCATCCAGCGCTTTATTGCCTTCAAAATAGACTTCATGAATAATGGGATTTTCTGTCACTTTGATATCGGCAATACCATCCTTCATATCAATTTTTACATCAGAAAAAAGGCCTGTTGCAAATAAAGTTTTTCCCGCTGCATCCAATTGTTCATCAGATACATCCTGCCCTTTTTTCAAGCGCAGGTAATTCATCACCGTTGAATTTTCAATTCGGCGCGTTCCAGAAATGTGAATATCCTGCAAAGTTTCAGCATGTGCCGATAAACTCATCAAAGCAGCAATCGCCAATCCATATTTTAATTTTTTCATCCCATAATCCTTTCCCAAATACGTGGTACATCTAACACCAAAGAGTAGGCAAAAATCAGCATCAAAACGCCAAAGCCCCCCCACACAAATGCATTTTCAATTTTTTCCGGCAAAGGCCTGCGGAAAAGTGCCTCCAACCCATAAAAGAATAAATGCCCCCCATCCAGCACAGGAATGGGTAATAAATTCATCAGCCCTATCGCAATAGAGACATAAGAAATAAAAGCAAGCAAACTGACAAGTCCCCCCATCAAAGCATCCCCAGAGGCTTCTGCAATGCCCAAAGGTCCCCGCAAATCTTTAGCTTTTCTTTGACCGGTCAAAACTTGTCCCAAATACTTTAAAGAATCCCATGAGGTAGTCCAAAGCGTTGTTCCTGCCTCAGCCACAGCCCCAATGAAACTTAAACGCGGACCATCTGTCACAGCCGTTGAAGAAGCCTTTACGCCCAATAAAGCGGGGCCATCTTCGGTTTCTCTCAAAGCTTCCACCTTTAAAGTTAATTGTTCATCACCACGCACCACAACAAGGGTAAGTTCTTTGGCATAATCGTTCAGTTGAATAGATCTGCGAATATCGGTAAAAGATTTAATTTCTTTATTATTCACAGAAATAATTTTATCATTTGGCAAGATTCCTGCTCGTTCAGCCGCTGAATCAGGCATCACTTCCCCAACAACCGGTGGAACAGTCAAGGTTCCATAAGCCCAAAAAAGTCCCGTTAAGATGAAAAAAGCCAAGACATAATTCATAGCGGGACCTGCAAAAATAATCAAGGCACGTTTCCACAGTTTTTGAGCCAAAAAGGTTTTATCTAAATCTTCAGAAGCCACATTTTTTGTGGACTTTCGGCTGCTGGCTGCATCTTCATCCCCCAACATTTTGACATAGCCACCCAAGGGAATGGCACATACCTTCCAACGGGTCCCCTTGCTATCTACTCTGCCCCACAATTCCGGGCCCATGCCCAAAGAAAAATCTGTCACTTTAACACCGCACAGGCGCGCCACAAAAAAATGTCCCCCTTCATGGACAATGACCACCAAGGATAACACGATAACAAAGGCAATCAGATAGACAAAGCCAATCATGAAAAGAGCATCCCTTCATTGATTAAATGGACAACCAAGGCTGTCACACCTGCCGCAAAAATCAGACCATCCACACGGTCAAAAATACCGCCATGTCCCGGGATTAAATTGGACGAATCCTTTAAATCCAATTTACGTTTAATATAGGATTCAAACAAATCCCCGATTTGAGAAATAACTGCCAAAATCCCAGCCGAAAAAACCAACAAACGTGTTGTATGATGAATGGGCATATTCACAAAATCATACGCCTTTAAAAACAGGGCAAAAACATAAGCCACCAACATCGCAAAACCGATAGCACCCACCAAGCCTGCCCATGTTTTTTTGGGGCTGATAGCCGGACATAATTTTGGCCCCCCAATGGATTTACCGACAATATACCCCCCTATATCTGTTGCCCATACAACAAAGACCAACCATAGCAAAAGCGTTCTGGAATCATCGCCATTGGTGTAATAAAGAGAAGATAGAGCCAAAATCGGCAAGCAAATATAAGCCGTTCCCAAGGAAAAGGCCAGCTGCCCTTTACTTTTCCAAAAGGTAAGTGTAGTCCCCATCAAAATCAACCACAGGGTGAAGGAAGGATTATCCTCACTGACAAAAGCCGTCAACATAGCGGCAATTGTTATCCAAAGACCAGCAGTTGTACGTTCTTTATGGAACATTAAATCCCATTCCCAAGAAAGCCCTGCCCCCAAGAGTGCCAAAAATATTTTAAATAAAGGTACACCATATACATCATAGACACCCTTACCATACCAAATAATCGCCAAAACCAAGGGCGCCATTAAAATAGAAGAAAAAATACGAACTAAAACGTTTGAATGCATAAAAATCCTTTCGTTTATATTTAATCACTATGGCAAATTTTAAAGCAAGTGTCAAGGATTGATTTTGAAAAATACAAAAATTGACTTTTTTATTAAAGTTTAATATAATAAAAGACATGAAAAAAACACCCGTTGATATCATCATATGGCAGACAAACAAAGCGAGTCTAGAGGATAGTTCTTCGACTCAAAAATTTAAATTTTACTTTCAAAATAAAAAAGTAGGGGAATGTTCCATTCGTTTTTGTCAAAATGCATATGGCCTGAGGGATGACAAACAATTTTTCCCCGATAATTGGTTTTATTCGGATAAGGAAATATGTGCTTTTGGGGGCAAGCAGGCCCTTTTAAAACCTTTTTTAGAAATTACAAAATTCAATTTTTCAAAATTTCAAGGACAAGGCTTTGGGCGCATGGGATTACAGCTGATGTCCCAACTTTCCAAAAAATTAGGGGCAGAAGGGCGAATTTATTTGACTTCCCAAAAAGAAAAGACTTCTTTACGAGAACCAGCCACCTTTTATGAACATTGTGGTTTTAAAGGAAATGAAGGAAAAGATGGAGGGAAATATTTTGACCCAACCCCCGAAAATATACACATTTTATTTTCTAAACCCATTCACGCCGATTTTAAGATAAAGGAAATACCTGTTATACAAAAAGAAAATTCCTTAATAAATACGATAACTGGTCAAATTAAAACGCCCCAAAAGTTAAAAAACATACTAAATCAGCAAAGAAATTAACTATCGGCAAATCAAATTTGGATATAGTTTTTGAATGGGGGCAAGGGCTTCGGGTGTAAAAAAGGATTCTATATCCACTACCGACGGGGGATTTTTGTCCGTATCAAAGGTACGGTATTTTTGAAGCGCATAAGTTTTGACGCCTACTCCATTCAAAATCTCAGCAATTTTTAAGGTATCAGCCGGCGTTAAATGGCGCGGGTCGCAAGTAGTGCGGGCTTCAAAATCAACCTTGGATTCCAATAAAACTTGCAGGGATTTTTGCACTTGTTCCGCCATGTTGGGGCGCCCTGTCAATTCTTCATATTTTTCCCATGGCGCCTTGATATCCAATCCCACCCAATCAATGAGGGGTAATAATTCACGTAAACGTTCGGGATAAACACCTGATGTGTGGATGGCAAGCTTAAACCCCAAGCCCTTCACCTCACGGGCTTTTTCAATGATTTCATCGCTCATTAAGGGCTCGCCCCCACTGAAAACGACACCATCCAAACGTTTCGTACGTGCCTTTAAAAAATCCATAATTTCATCCCATGGTTGGCCCGCGGGTCCCGGGAATGGTTGCAATTCCGGATTATGGCAAAAGGGGCACCGAAGCGGGCACCCCTGAAAGAAAATAACGGCAGCCAAGCATCCAGGAAAGTCAATGCTTGTAAAGGGAACTAACCCCGCTGCCTGTTGCATAGCCTAAGCCACTTGCTTTAATTCACAGGAACATTTGGCTTCTGTGAACCATTGACGTTCATCAAATTCGGATTTCTTCCCTTTATTAAAGTGGCTGTAAGGGCGAAAATATCCCATCACTCTGGTCCAGCATTCGCAAGGTGTGCGTTCTGCTTCGTTCACTCTCAAAATTTCATTATCTGTCATTTTTTATACCTCCTCTTTTCTTTTTTTGTTGATTAATTCTTGGTCGCACAAAGGACAGTACTTATGTGCGCCACTGATATACCCGTGTTTCGGGCAGATTGAATAAACCGGTGTCACAGAAATATATGGCAAACGATAGTTTTCCAACACTCTGCGGACCAAATCTTTGCAGGCCTTGGACGAAGAAATTCTTTCGTTCATATACAGGTGCAACACTGTGCCGCCTGTATATTGGCTTTGCAAGTCATCCTGATAGTCCAAGGCTTTGAACGGGTCGTCCGTAAAGCCCACCGGCAATTGGGATGAATTCGTGTAATAAGGGGCATCATGCGTGCCCGCTTGAATAATATCGGGGAAGCGCTTTTGATCTTCTTTGGCAAAACGATAGGTCGTGCCTTCGGCAGGAGTGGCTTCCAAATTGTACATATTCCCTGTTTCTTCTTGAAATTTAATAAGGCGTTCACGAATATAGGTCAAAAGTTTTTTGGCAAATTCACGCCCAAAATCGGTGGTAATATCATCTTTATCGTTTGTAAAGTTACGAATCATTTCATTGATACCATTCACACCGATTGTGGAAAAGTGTGAATTAAAGCGTCCTAAATACCGTTTCGTATAAGGATAAAGCCCCCGTTCCAATTGCATGGTAATGGTTTGACGTTTAAGCTCCAAGGACTTTTTGGCGAGTTCCATCAATTCATCCAAACGTTTATAAAGGCCTTCTTCGTTCCCTTTATAAAGGTAACCCAAACGGGCACAGTTGATGGTCACCACACCGATAGATCCTGTTTGTTCAGCTGAACCAAAAAGTCCACCGCCACGACGCTTTAATTCTGTTAAATCCAAACGCAAGCGGCAGCACATGGAACGCACATCCGATGGCTTCATGTCGGAATTCACATAGTTGGAGAAATAAGGGAGTCCATATTTAGCGGTCATTTCAAACAACAAATCAATGTTTTCGGAATCCCATGGAAAATCTGAGGTGATATTGTAGGTCGGAATCGGGAAAGTAAAGGGACGTCCTTTAGCATCGCCTTCCTTCATCACTTCCAAGAAAGCCCGATTTACCATGTCCATTTCCTTTTGCAATTCCCCATAAGTAAAGGGTTGTTCTTCCCCACCAATGATAGGATGACGATCCTTTAAGTCCGCCGGACAAGTCCAGTCAAAAGTCAAGTTTGTAAAGGGCGTCTGCGTTCCCCAACGGGACGGTACGTTCAAATTAAAGATAAAGGATTGCATCGCTTGTTTTACGGCCTTATAATCCAGCCCTTCAATGCGAATAAAGGGGGCCAAATATGTATCCGCGGATGAAAAAGCCTGAGCCCCTGCCCATTCATTTTGAAGTGTGCCCAAAAAATTCACCATCTGCGAAAAAGCTGAGACCAAATGGCGTGGAGGCTTGGATTCCGTCTTGTTGGCAACCCCGTTAAAGCCTTCCGTTAAAAGGGTACGTAATGACCAACCGGCGCAATAACCAGAGAGCATATCCAAATCATGAATATGATAGTCCCCGTTTAAGTGAGCTTGACCGATTTCCGGTGTATAAACGTGTTTCAGCCAGTAATTTGCCACCACTTTACCGGATACATTCAAAATCAAGCCACCCAAAGAATAGCCTTGATTTGCATTGGCATTCACGCGCCAGTCAGAACGATCCAAATATTCATTGATGGATGAAATGGCATCAATCGCCACCTTTTTATCTTGACGTTGACGTTCCCGTTGTTCACGATAAACAATGTAAGAACGAGCTGTTTTGTAGTAGTTAGAGGAAATCAGGACCTGCTCCACCACATCTTGAATTTGTTCAATGGTTGGCACAACAGCACCCGCGAAACGGTGTTTTAAGACCTTAATCACTTGACCGGCAAGGAGGGTTGCTTCATCTTCTCCAAATTCACCCGTAGCAGCTCCTGCTTTGGAAATTGCAGTAACAATTTTTCCAGCGTCAAAAGTGCGCTTTTCACCATCCCGTTTAATCACTTCAGAAAGCGGCCCAATATCAATCATTTGATTTAGTTCCTGTTTTTCCGCTTTTTCCAACATTTTGTATATCCCCTTTCTTTTTTAATACTACATCTTGTGTAATAGCGTTTTATTTACCTGCCCATAATTGACCGCTTTTTGATCATAAAGTCAACCCCTTTTTTCATATTTTTTTATGTTTTTTATAAAGCACTCATTTTATAGGATTTTTTATGTCGTTTTTTGTCTGACGTTTACAAAAAAATGACGGAATTTTTTCCTTTTTTAATTAGTTGTAAACCCCAAAAATAACACCGATTAGTTGAAAAAAATGCGAAACATTCGGTAGAATATGGGAAAAGACAAAAAAGAAACGATTCGTTTTAAAATAGGACTTGACTTTTCCGAATCGATTCGTTAAAATAAGGTCATTCGATCATAAAAAAGGAGATTAAATATGGATAAACATTGGTAACTCAGATTTGCGGGTGTAGCACAATGGTAGTGCAGCAGCTTCCCAAGCTGACTACGTGAGTTCGATTCTCATCACCCGCTCCAATAAATAAAATCCGGCCTGTTGGTCGGGTTTTATTTTTGGAAGTGGTGTGAGGCAAGAACTGCGTAAATAAAAACTGTCCAGTGAACAGTTTTTATGCGCAAAGCAATGAAACTTCACAAAAATAAGTGCATTCCTTTGCACGCCATTTTTGTGTTAGTTGGAATTGGTAGTGAGGTCGGTGAGCCAAAGGCGAACGACGCCGAAGGCGGTCCCGAATAAAATGAGGGATAAATTGCCTTTCGAGCAATTTACATTCTCATCACCCGCTCCAATAAAACGAGCCACCGATTCATCAGTGGCTGTTATAAATGGTGGGCGAGTGGATGCTATCTTCGAATAAATTTGGATGAGTTATTACACCTCTCCGAACGAATTCAAAATATCAAAAATAAACTTTAAGTTTTTTCCCACAAAAAAGAAAATGTCAAAATTATTGACTTTAATAAAGCAAATATGATAGAATCATCTCATAATTTTGAGGAAAAAAATATGAACCTAATTGAAAAGAAACCTGTTGTTTTTACAGCGCAGTCAAAAAAGAACTTTTTTATGAGGATGCTTGTTTGTAAATATGTTTTTGAACATGGAGGCATACCTCTTAACCCTTTTAATGTATTTGGATATTTCCTATATGAACTGGTGGACAGAGATTTGGTTCGTAATGGAAATAATAATTTGATTGCTCGTTCAGATGAAGTATGGTTTTTTGGTGAAATTGCTGACGGTTGCGTTTCCGAGATAGAGTATGCAATGGAATTAGGAAAAAAGATTGCTTTTTATAAAATGGGTTCTACTTACCAATCAATAGAAAAATGTGCGATTGATGAATTGATTTTTGAAGATGAAGTGACGGTAGATACTGAAAAACTGAAACAAAAAATAAAAGAATATCCGTATATTAGTCTCTTATAAATTTTTTAGATGAGGGCGAGACTTTTCTGAATTTTATTTTAAGAGTTCGAAATTGCTAAATTTTTAGCATTTTTCAAAAATGTTAATTTCGAACTTGCGCAAGTACTTATAAAATATGGAAAAAGCCACCGATTGAATGGTGACTGTACTAAATGGTGGGGGATTGCACGCTATCTTCGAATAAATGTGGATGGGTTAATGCTGCTTACCGAACGAATTCAAAAGATCAAAAACAAGCTTTAGCTTCTTCCCACAAGAACGAAATATCTGAATTAAATTCCCATGGGACCTTTCTTTCTGTCCATTCCCATTTTTAAAAATGGACATACTTGTTTTTCTTTATCTAAAGAAGATGTATAAAGAGGTGTTTCTGTTACGATACCTTTTTCATCTTTTTGAATATGAATAGCCTCATCAACAGCTAAGGGGTCTTTTCCACAATACTTTAAGGCTAAACGTTTAGAGGTTGTAGTGCTTTCTTGTAATAATTTATTATAATCTTTACGAAATTCTGGATTTTTACACATTCTATCTGCAAGTGATTGCCACATATCTACCCCAATTATTCCATTATCATCCCCAATAGCAAGACAACTGGAACTCCAACCATCGTACCCTGAAATTTTAAAAAGGCAATTTTCTTTTGTTGCAAATCTTGACAAAGAAAAAGACTTGATAATTTGATTTTGCCCTTTTTGATCTTTATATTCTAAATCTTTTATTTGGCTAATTGTATCTTTGTATTTAAAAAAGAGTGAGTTTAGTTCTTTGGACAATTCCATATCAAATTGCCAATCTGGATAAGTTATATTATCTTTATCCACTTTCACTCCAATCAATAATCCATTTCCAGTTTCATTTTTGTATAAAAACTCATCAAAATGAGAAATTGCACTTTCCTTATTATTCCAAACGTAAAAACCATCTTTTTGTCCCCCTAAACCTCTTCCAGTTGGCAAAGCTCCTTCATTTAGATATGATCTTAAGCTTTCTGAATCACGTGATGTATGCCACAATATGATTTCGTTTGGGGCAGATTGACAAACATTTTTAGCAAGTAATTCAGTTATATTCTTAGCGTTCATTGTAGTTCTCCATTTTATTTAAATAAATTCTGGCATATTTTTCTATAAAAAGAAATAAAAAAGTTCGAAACTGTTCGATTTTTTGTGTTTTTTTAAAAAAACATCTTCGAACTCGCATAAAAGCTTGCGAGTAAAAGAAAAAGCCACCGATTAAAAGGTGGCTGTACTAAATGGTGGGCGCGCAGAGATTCGAACTCTGGGCCCGCTGATTAAGAGTCAGCTGCTCTACCAACTGAGCTACGCGCCCCAAAGTGATGTTTATTTTAGTCAAAATAATTATTAAAGTCAAGAAATTTTTTAAAAATAAGAAAAAACAAGTTCTGCTGCGCTTCAAAAACAATGTCTCTACAGCTATATTTTTATTTTAAATAAATACCTATCGTGAACGAGCTTTACTACGAAAAGCCATCAGAAGAGACTTTTTAGATATTTTTTTAGGAACAATTTCCTCGTGCTCATCTTCTTGATAAAAAGCTTTAATCATACCATGAATAAGCACAGGAAGAATTATTATTCCTAACAATGTTTCTTTTGTATTTTTTATCAGATTATTTTCTTTCATTTATATAACTTTCAAAGATTTTCGGGAGGATTTTATCAAATCTTGTCAATAAAAATATAGGTGAAAGTGAAAACAATAGCTGCTTCTAATCAATAGATGCAACGCCACATTGACCCGTCATGCAATTTCCGAGACGATTTTATACTATATTGACATCTGAAATAATTACTGATAAAGTATTTTTGAAAGGTTTCTATAATGCCAAAAGAAATAAGATTTTGTACTCCAAAAGGGGAATATTGGTTTTTATCACCACTGGCTGATTTTCCGATAAAAATGGCAGTAGATGGTACGGATTATGTTTTTCCGACTGTTGAACATTACTATCAAGCGATGAAATTTTATGCCTCAGATAAAAGATTTGATGTTATTTTAAAATTAAAAAATCCTGATGAAGCTCGATTGCTTACCAAAACAGCAGAATATAAAATAAATCGCAGGAAAGATTTTGATATCAACAAATTTAATATTATGGAAAAAGCCTTATATGCTAAATTTATTCAAAATCCTGATGCAGCAGAATTGTTAAAATCCACGGGCGATGCAATATTGATTAAATCATGCCCTGTATGTTATAAATGTGGATTTGGTGAAGGAAGTGGCATGAATCGCATGGGCAAAGTTTTGATGAAAATCAGGTCAGAAATTCAAAAATAAAATGTACTCATGGTTCGAGCCGAAGCAAAAAATGAGCTATTTTTAAATTTTGTGTTCGAACCAGAATAATTGCTTACGAATAAAAGAAAAAATGTCCATTTCTGGACGCTTGTGCCAATTCCGACATCAATTCGCCTACATTTCCATTTGGCTCATTGTGTCTCATTGCTTTGCGCACAAAAATAATTCACTGGATTATTTTTGTTTTGCTCAGTGGCTGGGGTGGCTGATTGTAAATCGCGAGGGCGATTTATCCCTTTGGGAACGCCTATGGCGTCCACTCACTAAAATCCGCGAGCAAACCAACTTCGTTGGACCGAACCCAATACACCTTAGCCAATAAAAAACCGCCCAAACGGGCGGCCTTTTATTGGCTGGGGACGTCTTGCTATACACGGACTACAAAACTTGACATTTTTAATAAAAGTTGGTATACTTAAACTCAGATAGTGTGTGAAAGGAAAATATAAATGACGAAACTGCCCGAAAAGAAATCTAATTTGGACCTGTTCTACCAAAACATCAGTCACTTACCAAAACAGTATTGCAACGAAGTTTTTGATCTATTAGAATCCTTTCAAAAATCTTCAGGTCAAAAAAAAGATTTACTTATACGAATCGGGAAATATATGGCTTTAAATAATGCAGAACCTGAAGAAATTTCAAATGAAGATATATTCGAAAAAACCTCACCTTTACAAGATGCCCCACTATACATTTCTGCTTATCTAAATGCACCCGTTGAAACACAAAAGAAAATAAAAGAAAAATTATTCTCCCCATTTCCTTTTAGAATTTTAAGAGATTTTAGAAAAGAAAGATAAGACAGCTCAATCTACTTATCGATTTAAAAAAGTCCGTGTAAAGCGAAAAATTGACCATTTTTGAACAGTCATACACGGACTCGTATAAATAATTGATTTTAAAAGAAAAAGTCGTCATTTTAGATGACTTGTTCGATATGGCTGGAGTCATCGTGCAATTTTCGAGCTGAAAATTTGATTTATGCATGAAGATATGCTATAATAAAAACAAATAAAAGGAAGGTCATAAAATGAAAGAAAAAAAGATAATAGCATATTTTCCAAGAAGCCATTTTTGGAAACTTTGGGAAAAACGAAAAGTTAAGGTTATTTTAACTGAAACGGATGAGAAAGTAACATCTAAAAATTTTCGTATAGATGGCACATTGAAACGAGACTATGTTCGATGGAAGAATGGCAAGAAAATAGAAAAGATTTACTTTCCCAATGGAAAATTGATGGAAGAAACAGATGAAAATGGGGATGAAATTCGTGAGCTTAAATGGGATGAAAATGGGAATATGACCCTTGATAGACGGGTAAATCGGAAAACACAAATAGAAACGCAATATCATCCCAACGGAAAACTTAAAATACGACATGATCGTAAAACCGGAGAATATGAGGAATGGGCCCCAAATGGTATATTAAAAAAGAAAGGGTATTGGTTAAAAATATGGGATGGCCGCGTAGCAAGATTGGATGATTCCTTTGCAGGATTTGAAACAGGTAATATGCGAATAAAACTGGAAGATGAACGACGCCAAGAATATAACGAAGCGATTGATGCTATCAATATTTTACCAGCAACACCAGGACGAAAAATTGCAAAAGAAGCTTTGGCAAGGGAATATAAAAAGACAAGGGATTAAATATTCTTTTTCTAGGCCAATGAATTGGCACAGATATCGGATATTGATTTTAAAGGGCTTTTTATTCCATTGGTTCGGGACTAACATTTTTTAAGCATTTTATAAAATCTCTGTTCCGAGCCACAATAAGTGCTTAGAAATAAAAGAAAAAACGCCAATAAATGGCGTTTTGCACGATTTGGCTGGGGTGGCTGGATTCGAACCAACGAATGACGGTATCAAAAACCGTTGCCTTACCACTTGGCGACACCCCAAGCAAATGGGATTATAACAAACTTTTTTTAAAAATGCAAGAAGTATTTTTGGACCAGCGCTCAAAAGACTCTGAAATAAGTTGTTTGCTACGCTCATTCCTTATGAGACCGACTGGCGGCGTCGCCTTCGGATCAGAATAGAAAAAAGATTGCTTCACATTCGTTCGCAATGAGAGATAAAACTAGGCTTTCCACGTTTTAGCATCAACAGGGATTTGTTCACCGGTGGTCATATTACGCACGGTGGAGTCAATATCAAACCACACATAAGGGATTCCCTTGTCGTTGGCGTATTTCAGTTGTTTGGCGAGCTTTCCGCCTTCCAAATACATTTCAACTTTTATCCCACGCTCACGCAAAGTCTTGGCCGTTTTAATCATCTTGGATTTATCAGCTTTATCCACATTGACAATCAGAACTTGGGTGGCCGTTTTTTGTTCAGCCTTTAGGAGGCCTAATTTGAGGCCAACGCCTATTGCACGGGAAATTCCCATACTCATCCCTACCCCTGGCAAGTGACTTTTCGTCATGGTAGAAGCCAGATTATCATAGCGTCCACCACCCCCCAGCGCTTCGTGGAAATCACCTTCGGACAATTGCACCTCATAAGTTGCGCCCGTATAGTAATCAAAGCCACGCACCAAAGACATATCAGCGACAAACGGCGTTTTGGAAAGCGTTTGAAAGAGTGTTAAGCAATCGGTAAGTTCATTGAGTCCCGCTTCCAATTCTTCATTTTGAACGCCGAGAGCACGCACTTTATTCGCAAAGGAAAGATCCTTTGTGGCAATCGTAGCCATTTTTAAACAGGCATCAATTTGTTTGGTCGTAAGGCCAAGTTCGGTCAGCATTTCTTGGACAGCTTCAGGTCCGATTTTGGCAAGCTTATCCAATACACGCAAAGTTTCACCCACCTTTTCAATGCCGAGCCCTGTCGCAAATCCAGACAAAATCTTACGATTAGAAATGTGAAGTTCAAT
>DFKU01000005.1 GCA_002373615.1 Alphaproteobacteria bacterium UBA3637
GGATCCACTGGACGTGGCTTTAATGTGCCTCATTCAACACGATTCGCTCAATGTGGGCGCAGTATGGTTGAGACATTGGGGACCTTGGCCATTATGGGAATTTTGGGGGTGGCTGGTGTGGCAGCCTATAACAACGCGATGAACAGCCACCGTGCCAATGAAGTTGTTCATTCTGTATCCAAAATGGCGGTATCAGCGGCTGGACAATTTTTGATGCGAGATTCTTTTTCTTTAAATGAATTTAACAATAAAACTGACAATGGCTATACTGCATCAGAGCTGAATTATGGCAAGGAGCCCATTTTTGGAATTCGGGTGGAAGGGTTACCCAAAGAGATCTGTCAAAAAATTGTGGCCATGCATTGGACAAAGCCCAAAGAAATTGCGATTAACGGTGGCCTCAGTACCGCCTGTTCGGACAATGCGACAATGGATTTTATTTTTAGTAAAAATTTAGAGGCAGATGATTACGAAGTGGAACGGTGCACCGCTGACGCGGATTGTTTTTCTGGTTGTGATAAATGTGTGAACGGCGTTTGTCAGGAAAGTTGCGCTGAGGGAAAGGTATGCGCACGAGGAGGAGGAAGTTATCGGAAGTCAACCCGTTATACCTGTTGTGCAGAAGAAAAAATTATTGGAAATAGATGTTGTGCGGATATAAAATACGATAAAGAAACGGGGAAAAAATTATGCCTTACAGACTCCATAGAAACAATTTATTGCCCAGAAAATACCTTCTTAGATTATGATAGAAAGTGTCATGAATGTGATGATTCAAACTCATACACAATGTACGGAGTTGGCTCATATTGTTATACTTGTCCAAATCGCAAACTTTCTGGTTGGATGTGTATGCCAGGTCCGAACTGTCCTGACGCAGATCAAATTGAAATAGACGGCGAATGCTATTGTCCTGAAAATAAACCCATCATTGATACAAAAGGCCATTGTCACGCATGTTCTGAACCGCAAAATGGTTGGGCAGGATGGTGGATAAACCCTATTCTTAGCGTTGTAAAAATGGATAAAGATGTTTGCTTTAGCGTTGGAAAATGTGGTAATTTTGTTTGTAGAGGATCCTATATTGATATAAAATGCAATGATGGGGAAATAGGAGCAAACTATGCAGCACGTAATTTTCAGTTAAAAGATGGAACAAATGCAACAGGGTGTCATGATTGCTCAGATGTAGATATTACAACTATCAAATTTGAATCGCAATGTAAAATTTGTGGGGGAAAATGGACCGGCGAAAATTGGTACACAGGAGCGTGCTCAAAAACTTAACGCTTTAACTTAAGTCAAAGGATCCCATTAAAAACACTTGACTTTTGTTAAAAAATCGGGTATAATGCGTTCGTTTCCGATATTGCTAAGAGTTTTAGCTTCCGTTGGAGGCACCCCAATCTGTGATGGTTCATACATTGGGGCAAGATTGTATGTAAGACATATATGAAAGGTTTTTATGTTTGGTGGATTGACAGAACGGCTGACGAAAGTCTTTGATAAGCTGACGGGTAGAGGGCTCATCACTGAATCCGTTTTGGATGAAACCGCCCGCGAAATCCGAATCGCCCTTTTGGAAGCTGATGTTGCTTTGCCTGTCGTTAAAGATTTTATTACCCACATTAAAGAAAAAGCCGTGGGGCAAGAGGTCGTCAAATCCGTTCAGCCCGCCCAAATGGTTGTGAAAATTGTCCATGACGAATTGGTGGAAAAACTGGGCGTTTCTGTTCCCATGAAGTGGGATGCCTATCACACCAATGTGTTGATGATGGTGGGATTACAAGGCTCAGGGAAAACAACAACCACAGCCAAGATTGCCTTAAAACTTAAAAAAGAGGGTAAAAAGGTATTGTTGGCAAGCCTTGATACCTATCGCCCTGCTGCGCAAGAACAATTGGCAGAACTTGCACAAAAAAATGAATTGGATGCTTTGCCCATCGTCGCAAATGAAAAACCGTTGGAAATTGCAAGACGCGCCCTTTCAAGTGCCGAATCCGGCAAATATGATATTGTGATTTTAGATACCGCTGGACGCCTGGCCATTGATGAAGAAATGATGGCTGAATTGGTGGAGCTTCAAAATCAAACAAAGCCCGCCGAAACTTTATTGGTCTTGGATACTTTGATGGGGCAAGATGCCTTGAATGTGGTCAAAGCTTTTCAAGAAAAAATTACTTTGACTGGCCTTGTTTTAACACGCGTGGATGGGGATGCCCGTGGCGGGGTCGCTTTATCCGTGCGTCAAATGACAAATTTGCCTATTCAATATATGGGCGTCGGCGAAAAAATTGAGGCCTTGGAAATTTTTGATGCCAAACGGATTGCCGACCGCATTTTAGGGATGGGCGACGTGGTAGGATTGGTTGAAACCGCCATGGAAAAAGTGAATCAAGAAGACATGGCCGAGCAAGCCATGCGCATGATGCAGGGGCAATTCACGTTGGAAGATCTCCTTCAACAACTCAAACAAATGGATAAGCTGGGGGATGTCAAAGGCATTATGAAAATGATCCCCGGTGTTGCCCGATTTGCCAAGCAAATTGATGAATCCCGGGTGGATAATCGCCTGATTCGTCGCCAACAAGCCATTATTCAAGCCATGACCCCAAAGGAAAGAAAACACCCCGAAATTTTAAAGGCTGCGCGGAAATTACGTATTGCCGCCGGAGCCGGGGTCAAGGTGGAAGATGTGAACCGTCTGCTGAAAAGTTACGAACAAATGGCAGACGTCATGAAGAAATTCAAAAAAATGGGACCCTTTGGAATGATGTCCATGATGAAAAAAATGGGCGTTCCAATGGATTCCATGTTGAATGGCGGAGGATTCCCTCCGTTTAAGGTCTAACTACAACAGAAAGGAAAGGAAAAAAATGTCAGTTAGAATTCGTTTAGCCCGTGGGGGCGCCAAACATCGCCCTGTCCACAAAATCGTTGTGGCAGATAAGCGTTGCCGTCGTGACGGACGGTTTATTGAAGAATTGGGTTTTTATAACCCCTTACTTCCCAAAGACAGCAAAGATGCTTTGCGTGTAGATGTGGAAAAAGCTAAAGCTTGGCTTGCCAAGGGGGCTGAACCCACAGAACGCATTCAAAAATTGTTTGCTTTATTGGGACTGTGCGATAAGCCTGCCGTGCGTGAAACACCGAAAAAGTCCGCACCAAAAGCCAAGGCTCAAGAACGCATGAAGGCCGCTGAAGAAGCACGTATCGCTGCTGAAGAAGCTGCTAAGGCCGAAGCTGAAGCCGCAAAAGCCGCTGAAGAAGCCGCTAAAGCCGAAGCTGCCGCCGCCGCTGAAACACCAGCCGAAGCACCTGCCGAAGCTGCTGCTGAAACAAAGGCTGAGTAAGGATAAAAAATGACTCGGATTGCTGTCGGAAAAATCGTGAATGTGCATGGGATTAAAGGCGTGATGAAATTTCAGCCCTTGTTGTCCTCTGTGCAAAATCTTACACGATTAAATCCGCTTTCCGATAAAGAGAATAAGAAGCATTTCGAAATGACTTTGGTTGGGAAAAAAGGCGCTTTTTGGTTGGTGTCCGCAAAAGGAATTACTGACCGCACAACCGCTGAACGCTTTAAAGGAATGGACCTTTATGCCGATCGCGACAAACTCCCCCAAACTGCAGAGGGTGAATTTTACTGCTGTGATTTGATGGGAATGGAAGTATTGGTAAAGGGTGAAATCTTTGGGCGTGTGGTGAATGTGCCAAACTATGGCGCCGGCGTCATTTTGGAAATCAAGACAAATTCAGGCAAAACACTGGATTTTCCGTTTTCAAAAACTGTTTTTCCCAAAGTGGATATTGAACATCATCAGATTGAACTTGTTTTACCTGATGACATGAAAGGGATGGACGCATGAAAGCAACCATTCTGACCCTTTATCCAGAAATGTTTCCAGGAACTTTAGGATTTTCGCTGATGGGTAAGGCTTTGGCCGAAAAGAAATGGGAATTGAATTTAATCAATATCCGCGACTTTTCCACCAATAATTATCGTTCAGTAGATGATACCCCCTTTGGCGGTGGCGCCGGTATGGTGATGCAAGCCGAAGTAGTGGACAGAGCGCTTGGTTCTGTGAATCCAAAGGGACCGATTTATTATCTTTCACCGCGGGGTCAAACTTTTAATCAAGAAACTGCAAAAAAATGGGCTGAATTAACGGAGGCCACTTTCATTTGCGGACATTTTGAAGGCATTGACGAACGCGTATTGGAAAAATGGCAAGTCCAAGAAATCAGTTTAGGTGATTTTGTATTATCAGGGGGTGAAGTGGCGTTGATGGCGATGCTGGATGCGACAATTCGCTTGATTCCAGGGGTACTTGGGAATGCTGAATCCATTATGGAAGAAAGCTTTTCAAATGACCTGTTGGAATACCCGCAATATACAAAACCCCAAAATTGGCAAGGGCGCTTGGTGCCGGAAGTTTTGCTTTCCGGAAATCATGCCAAAATTGCCGCTTGGCGTAAAGAGCAATCTGAAAATTTAACCAAAACAAGACGGCCAGACTTGTATGAAAAATATCTGGCAAAAAATGAAAGGAACTAAAATTTAAAAATTATTTTAATGATGAGCGTTATTAGCGAAGAATTTAGATAATTTAAATTTTAATAACCGAGAACAAGAATATTGCATGAGTAAACTTTAATGAAAGGAAAAATGTAAGATGACAAAAAAAATTATTCAAGATTTAAAGGCTGAACAAGTCGAAAAGCTGAATAAAAAAATCCCGGAATTTATGCCTGGGGACACCGTGTGTGTCGTGTGCAAGATTGTGGAAGAAAAAAATACCCGTAATCAAGCTTATGAAGGCGTGTGTATCGCCCGTCATAATGCTGGGGCTGCTTCCACCTTTACCGTGCGCAAGATTTCCTTTGGTGAAGGTGTGGAACGTGTGTTCCCGCTGTATTCCCCAAATATCGTGGAAATCAAAGTGGTGCGCCGTGGTAAAGTGCGTCGCAGTAAGCTGTATTACTTGCGCGCTTTATTCGGAAAGAAAGCACGTATTGCTGAAAAGAAAGACACAAAAGCTGCTGAATAAGCGGGTGTGTCTATCCCATCATCCTCGGGCCGATTTTTTCGGCACGGGGATTTTGGGGGATAAAAGGAATGAATGAGCGAAAATTTAACTGTTACGGCGCCTGAAAAGATTGATAAAATTCGGCTGGATAAGTTTCTGGCGGAAAGTTTCCCCCAGTATTCACGCAATCAATTTATTCGCTTGATTGAAGAAGGGGCTGTGCAAATTGAGGGACAAAATCTAAACCTTTCCCCTGATGATAAAGTGGTGGCAGGGGCTACTTATACTATCATCCCTCCTGAGCCTGTAGAAGCTGATCCAGAGCCCGAAAATATCCCCTTGGATATTGTCTATGAAGACAGTGATTTATTGGTGGTTAATAAGCCCGCTGGATTGGTGGTTCACCCTGGGGCGGGGAATTGGACGGGGACTTTGGTGAATGCCCTGCTTTATCATTGCGGCGATTCACTTTCGGGTATCAATGGGGTGCGACGTCCTGGCATTGTCCATCGCATTGATAAAGATACCTCCGGTTTATTGGTGGTGGCTAAAAATGACCAAGCCCATCAAGGGCTAGCCAAGCAATTTGAAGTTCATTCTATTGGGCGCATTTACGATGCCTTTGTGTGGGGACTCACCCCCGAATCAGGGCGGATAGAGGGCAACATTGGGCGCAGTTCCACCAATCGTCAAAAAATGGCTCTTGTGAAAATAGGGGGAAAACCGGCCGTTACGCACTTTGAACGCGTGGATGCCTATGGCCTGAACGCCAGCCATATCAAATGTCATTTAGAAACAGGTCGCACGCATCAAATTCGCGTTCATATGACATCTGTTAAGCACCCTCTGATTGGGGATGACCTCTATGGTTCTGCCCCAAAAGGAGCACCCGAAAATATCCGTTCTTTTCCGCGTCAGGCCCTGCATGCAGGGGTATTGGAATTTATTCATCCCATTAAAAACGAACGCCTTTCTTTTGAAGCCCCTTTGCCGGAAGATTTGAAAATACTGCAAGAAAATCTTGAAAAATTGAAATAATTTGACAAAAACAACGATCTGTGGTATAATTACCTCTATCCGGAGAGGAAGAATATGTATTTATCAGAGGAAGAATCCAAAGATTTTGATTTAATTCGGCGACTGGCCGAACAGGCTTTGTCTGTTCCTGCGACAGATATACATCGACTTCCCGGAACAATGTCTTATAATTATGAAATAAATCATAAATATATTTTTAAACTACCCCATTCATATACAGAACAAGAAAATTGGCTTCATCAAGCTCAATTAGCCTCGGTCTTACAAAGCCATTTTACTTTTCAAATTCCAGAACCAACAATTAAAACACTTCATTTATCAGATAAGAAAAGTGTTTTATCTTCCTCTTATTCTAAAATAGAAGGGCACACTTTTGCTGATTTAGAATTTGCCGCCAAAGACAAACCGTTTAAAACCCGCTTTTTTGAACAACTTTCGGATGCAGCAGCTCAAATCCACTCTGTTCCTTTAAGTGAATTACCTTTTCAATTGCCAACCAAAATTGACTATTTAGAGAAATGTTTTTTTAAATCTGAAAAAGGGGATAATTATTATCCCAAAAAACTTTTCAGAAAATTGATGCATAATTCTTTCTTTGGTTTTGGTGAAAGCGGTTTAAGAACATCTCTTTTAGCGCATACAGATTTACACTCTGGAAATGTTCTATTAAACGATAAAAATGAATTAGTGGCTGTTTTAGATTTTGATGACATGGTACGCGGAGATCGTTTTTTAGAATTTCGTCCGAAACTTTATCCGGATTATTT
The DNA here is from genome assembly GCA_002373615.1 of Alphaproteobacteria bacterium UBA3637. Taxonomy (GTDB): domain Bacteria; phylum Pseudomonadota; class Alphaproteobacteria; order CAAHEQ01; family UBA3637; genus UBA3637. The sequence continues at coordinate 6,836 of DFKU01000005.1, forward strand.
AGATAATCGCTTATTTCAAAAAATTTATCAAGAACGAACAGGGGTTAGAGTGGATATGAATGATGTCTATCAACAAGAAGTAGCACAAAGTTCCCTATCTTGGTTTTATTCTTTATATCAACTATACCGGCTGCTACCCACTTCTGATAGAAATAAGAAAATGAAACAAGATTTCAAAAGAAAAATGTCTTCAGAAAGATTATAAAAAATGTATTTGACTCGAGTTCAAGCCCAAGATGAAAAATTGATTTGTTATTTGGCCGAACAAGCCATTTCAGAGCCAATTTCCAGTATTCTCCCGTTATCCCAAGGTCTGACTTCGCATAATTTTGAAATTAATAAGCATATTATTTTTAAATTGCCCGGTCAAACAACACCAACAGACCAATGGATTCGGCAAGTTAAAGTTGCCCCCATCTTACAAAAGCATTTATCTTGCCAGATACCCCAACCCAAAATAAAAACTGTTTTTTTAAATTCAACTTCAAATGAAGCTTTACTATCCTCTCATTATGAAAAAATTTCAGGTCGCACAATTAGACATTCTAAAACTTTTAATAAACAAGATAAAAAAACAAAAATTTATATTTTTGAACAGTTAGCAGACATTACCCATCAATTACATTCCATTCCTCTTGAAACGTTACCTGTTTCACTTCCCACAACTGAAACATTTTTAATGAATATGTTTTCCCAAATCGTTGGTAAATTATCCCCCAAACAAGAAAAAATTATCCATAAACTTATCCATTTTCCTTGGATTGGATTTAAAAAAGATTTTAAATTTGATTCTTTATGTCATTGTGATTTAAGATCTGCCAATATTTGTTTAGATGATAAACAGAAAATTACAGGAATCTTAGATTTTGATTCACTCTCTTTGGGGCAACCCTTTTTTGAATTCCGGCCATTTTTATATGGTTCCTATAATCATGAAGCAGATACAAAACTGTTTTACCATATTTATGGTCAAAGAACCGGTTATCAAACAGATCCTAAAAATCTTAAAAAAATGCGAAGGCTTTTTTGGGGATTATGCGCCTTAGGCGTTTTATATAAACTCCATAATTCCAAAAACAAAAAAAATACCCGCGCATTCCTTAAGAAAATTTCCAAAACATTAGGAAGATTATAAATATTTCTTCATTTCTTCTTTAATCCACTTTTGAGTGAATTGGACGGCTTCATTTACAGGAATCATGCCGCGCTCGCCTGTCGCACGGATTTTGTATTCAATCATACCTTGGGCGAGTGCTTTGGGCGCCACAATCAAACGCAAAGGAAGCCCCGTTAAATCGGCTTCGGCAAACTGAACACCGGCGGAAAGGTTGCGGTCATCATATAAAACCTCCACACCCGCTTTTTCCAAATCAGCATAGAGTTTTTCGGCGGTGTCCTGAATCCCCTCTTTATCCAAGCCCATCGCATTGATTTGAACTTGCCATGGGGCAATAGAAAGGGGCCAAATGGGGCCGTATTCGTCATGGTGCGCTTCAATGACAGAGGCGAGTGAACGCCCAACCCCAATGCCATAGCACCCCATAATCGGTGTTTTTTCTGTACCATCTTCGGCCGTATAGGTCATGTGCATGGATTCAGTATATTTTGTGCCAAGCTTAAAGATGTTCCCAACTTCAATTCCACGCGTCAGATGGAGTTTCGCACCACATTTCGGACAAATATCGCCTTCAATGACAGTGGCGATATCCACGATTTCTGCCTTGGGTAAATCACGCGACACATTGAAATTTTTAAGATGGAAGCCTTCTTTATTCGCCCCACACACCAAGTTATAGGCATTTGCAATGGATTTGTCTACATACACAGGACAGGTTAAATTCATGCCTGTTGCAAAGCCAGGAACACCGCCAACTTTGATGATTTCGGCGTCTGTTGCAAAGTCAAACAAGCACTTCACCACTTTCGCAAACTTTGTTTCGTTGACTTCCAAATCACCGCGAATCATAACGGCCACTGTTTGACCCTTTTCGGTGGTATAAAAGACAATCTTCGCCATTTTGGTGGCAGGAATATTCAAAAACTTGGTTAAATCTTCAATCGTTTTGGTGTTCGGGGTCGCCACTTCTTCCAAAGGTAAGAGTTCTTCTTTTTCATAGGTGTAAGTGGTGCTGGCCACTTCGGAATTCCAATAAGATTTACACTTGTCACACATGACAATCTTGTCTTCGCCTGAATCCGTTACCAACTGATATTCATGGGCAATTTTGCCCCCCATCATGCCGGTATCCGATTGAATGGCAACCACTTCGGGGATTCCGATTCGGCGATAGATGGTATGATAGGCCTTTGCTACACGGTCATAATAGGCATCCAAATCGGCCTCACAGGTATGGAAAGAATAGGCATCTTTCATGGTAAATTCACGTACGCGAATCAATCCCCCACGGGAACGCGCTTCATCCCGATACTTTGTTTGAATTTGATACAGCATAAAAGGGTAATCCCGATAGCTGGTGGCCTCGGTTCGCGCCAAAGCCGTACAGGCTTCTTCATGCGTCATCCCTAATAACATATCGTGCCCTGTGCGATCCTTAAAGCGCAAGAGTTCTGACCCCACGCTATCCCAGCGTCCCGATTCATCCCAGAGCTCGCGTGGCATTACCACAGGCATCATGACCTCTTGTCCATCCACTTTGTTCATTTCTTCACGAATGATGGCTTCAATTTTTTGTTGAATGCGTTTGCCTGGAGGAAGCAAAGAGTAAATCCCATTAGCAATCGGGCGCATATAGCCCCCGCGCAATAAAAAAATGTGGCTGGCCAAGGTGGCTTCCGCCGGTTTTTCTTTATGTTTTTTGGAAATAAGTTTTGACTCGCGCATGGGTGATCCTTTCCGTTTGTTGCGTTTGAATGGGCATATTATACATGAAAACATATAAAAAATCAACGTTAAAGTGATTTTTCTTGACTTTCCTTGAAAAAAATGCCATAATGAAAAGCGGCCTAGGGGTATAGCTCAATTGGT
>DFKU01000043.1 GCA_002373615.1 Alphaproteobacteria bacterium UBA3637
ATACAGCAATTACAGAATTGTCCGCAAAGTATCGGTCAGTTTTAAAGAAATGTGCGTTATTGAACGCCGCGATTTTATTGACAACAGTGGTGGCTTTACCCGTAAGTGCAACGGAGATTACGGAAAGAATTGTTGTAGCTGCAGATGAAACAAAAACAATTTCTGATGCCAGTGCCGAAGGGTTATCATATAGTAGTGAAAAAGGTGGTGTTATTTACAACGAAGGAACACTAAATCTTATCGGAACTTCTACTTTTACCAATAATACAGCTAAAAATGGGGGCGCAGTATACAGTAAAGGAAATTTGACTGTTTCTGATGGTTTGTTCAGCGGAAATACGAAGAGTGCGATTTATCTTGATAACGCTGGAACGGCCACTGTTTCTGGAACTTTTTTTAATAATACTGGTACAAGTGGGGGTGCTATTTATACAACAAGAACAGTTACAACTGTTGGTGGCGCCTTTAGGCAAAACAGTTCCTCTACAAATGTAGCTAGTGCTGGTGGCGCTATCGCAAATTCGCAGGGTACCTTAATCATTTCTGATGATACGTTATTTGAAAATAACCTAGCAAAATCGGCCGGGGGTGGTGCTATCAGTGCTGGTGGTATTAACTCTTCTTATCCAGCGGAAGTGATAATTGGTAATAATGTTAAGTTTGAAGGCAATTTGGCCGGTTATTCCGATTTTGATGCGTCTACAGTTCAAAAAAATACGGTTTCTGGCGGTGCTATTTATGTTTCTGCTTTGGCAAAGTCGCTTTCGTTTGGAACAGGGGTTGAGTTCAATAAAAATAAATCTGCTGGTACCGGCGGTGCTTTACATTTTGGAGGGGCCGTTGGTGATGGTAATGGTTTCTTGCTCAATAATGGTGTTAAATTTGTTGAAAATGAAGCGCGTCAGGGTGGGGCTTTGTCTTCGGATGTAAACGTTGCAACAAACATTGATTCAAGTGTGCTGTTTTCGGGTAATAAAGCTACCGATGAATCTTTGGGTATCGGTGGTGCTATTGTTATATCAGGTAAAACCTTAAACCAAAAAACAAAAGAAGCGGCCATTGCAAAAGTCAATGCGCTTAACATAAATGGTTCAACGTTTGAAAGAAATAAATCTGCTGTTGACGGAGGTGCTATCGGACAAACGATGGTTACTGTTGTTGACTCCAAAGGAAAATATTCATGGGGTATGACGATTAATATCAATGAAGGAACAACCTTTACAGAAAATGAAGCGGTTGCTGAAGGTGGGGCAATAGTTTCTGATGCAATTTTAAATGTCACAAAGGCTACATTTACGGGAAATAAAACGACTGGCACAGCCATCGGGACAAACTTAAATGATTCAAATGAAGGTGGTGGCGCTGTATTCTTATACGATGACAGTGTAACGACTATAGAGAATTCAAGTTTTAGTGATAACGTCTCAGGTACATGGGGTGGAGCTATTTCTGTACGTGGCATTTCGAGTGGTGATACTGGTGCTGACAGTATGTTAACAGTTAATGGTTCTATCTTTAGTGGTAATCAGGCGGTTCTTGGTGGAGCTATTGCCAACGCCTTAACAAAAGCTTTCATATCGGATTCAATATTCACCGATAATACTGTTTCCGATAAAGGTGGTGCCATTTACAATATTGGGACTTTAGCATTGTCTGGTACCAATACATTCTCTGGCAACAAAGCCAATGGTGAATCCAACGATATTTACAATGATGGTACTTTAAATATTTCTGGTACTTTAGTATTGGATGGGGGAATTGTGAATGATGGGGAAGTTGTCTTTACTTCTGGATCCTCGTTGAAAGCAGCACTAAATAATTCAACTGCTTTGATTTCTGGTGGTACAGTAACGGGTACGACAGCTTTGGTTATTGAAAATGGGACAGGTGATGCCAAATTCAAAATGTTTGATGTAGATCAAACTTTTGACTTAACAAATTCAGTTTATGATGTTGTTAAAGATACAGAAGTTGTTGGTCAATACTTGATTTCCAAAAAGTCCACGGATGAAGTGGTGGAAAATCTGACAAAGAATGGGGAAGCGACAGCCCAAGAAGCGGCGACCATCTCTGCCATTGCTGATACAACTGTCAGTAATCCTGTGTTGGATAAAATCACAGAAGCTGTGCAATCCGGTGATGTCAAAACCGCTGCAAAGGCGGCCAAAGATTTGGCCCCGACAACCTCACAAGCTGCTTTGGGTATTTCCAAGGATGTTCAAAGCTTGTTGACAAATGCTGCAACGGCTCGTATGGCGGCTTTAGCCGGGCGTTCCGGTGGTGATGTCTTCCAAGGTGGCAGTATGTGGGTCCAAGGCCTGTACAATCACACAAAACAAGATTCCACCGCACACAACGAAGGCTTTAAGGCCAACTCAAAAGGGATTGCTTTTGGTATTGATGGCAAGTTGAATGATGCTGTGACCCTTGGGTTAGGCTATGGCTATACCAGAACAGATGCGGATGCCGGTGCACGTGATATTGACGTGGATGGCAACAATGTGTTTGCCTATGCCGAATATGCGCCTGATGCATGGTATGTTAACGGTGTGTTGAACTTTGGCTATGGTCGCTATACCGAAAAGAAATCACCTGCGGGCTATACAAAAAAATCCAAGTATGATGTCTATACCTATGGCGCCAACTTGATGACAGGGTATGCCTTTGATTCAGGATTGACCCCAGAAGGAGGCTTGCGTTATTTGTTGGTGGATCAAAAATCCTATGATGATGGAATTCAAAAGATTTCAACCAGCAACAATGATGTCTTGACCGCTGTCTTGGGTGCCAAGTATGGCTATAAAGTGAAAGCCAAAGATTGGATGTTTACACCAAATGTCCGCTTGGCAGCCACCTATGATGTGATGAGCGACGGGTCAAAGGCTGTGGCTTCCATCACTGGCGGTAGTTCTTACCAAATCACTGGGGAACGCTTGCACCGTTTGGGCTTTGAAGCCGGTGTCGGTGTGACCAGCACTTGGAATAACTGGGACTTCACTTTAAGCTATGACGGTGGATTCCGTAAAGACTATCAAAGTCATACAGGTACTTTGAAAGCGAAGTATCATTTCTAATTCAAAGTTGGCTTAGATTAGCCCCATCGCAAGGTGGGGCTTTTTTTAAACTTGCTTTTTGGGGGAAAATATGCTTACTTGGATAAAAAAGGAGAGGAAAATGCGATTTTTAAAACTTTATCTTTTTTGTTTGATGATGTTTGTTTTGCCGGCTGTGGCTGAACTCAGGATTGATATATCTGGGGCTTTAACTGAGCCAACGCCGATTGCTCTGCCTGATTTTTATGCCACAAATACAGTTTTGGATAAAACTTCCCAACGCATAACAGAAATTGTGCGCCAGGACTTGGAAAGCTCTGGATTGTTCAGAATTATCAATGAAAACGCTTATTTGCAACGTTTGACCGGTATTAATGATGTCCCCAATTTTCGGGACTGGCAGGCCATCAATGCGCAAGCGCTTGTCCAAGGGCAACTGGAAGAAACTGATTTGGGGGAATTAAAAGTTTCTTTCCGGATTTGGGATGTTTATACCGAGCAGCAAATGGTTGCTAAGGTTTTGACGGGAAATCCTGCCAGCGAGAGGAAACTGGCCCATATTATTGCCGATACGATTTATGAACGCCTGACGGGTGAAAAGGGGTATTTTGACACAAAAATTGTATTTGTGAGTGAAAGTGGGAGCCTTAAAAACCGCAAGCGTCGTTTGACCGTGATGGATCAAGATGGGGCGAATGTGCGCTATTTAACAACGGGCAAAGATATGGTAATGACCCCCCGTTTTTCCCCAAATATGCAAAAAATTACTTATATGTCCTATGCCAGTGGGGAACCAAAGGTCTATTTAATGGATGTAGAATCTGGGAAAGCTGAATTGGTGGGTAAATTTGATGGTATGTCCTTTGCCCCACGCTTTTCAATGGATGGAGAGAAGCTGATTATGTCCTTGGCAAAAAAGGGAAATTCGGATATTTATACGTTTGATTTGAACACGAAGGAGCAAAAACAACTGACAAATCACCCCGCCATTGATACATCGCCCAGTTTTTCGCCCGATGGAAGGCAAATTGTTTTTAACTCTGACCGTTCAGGAAATCAACAACTGTACGTGATGGAGGCTGACGGATCCAATGTGCATCGGATCAGTTTTGGGGAAGGGACTTATGCAACGCCTGTTTGGTCGCCACGGGGGGATTATATTGCCTTTACCAAGATAAAAGAGGGGCGTTTTTATATAGGACTCATGCGAGCCGATGGATCAGGGGAACGCCTGATTGCTGAAGGCTTTTTGGTGGAAGGGCCAACTTGGGCACCGAACGGCCGAGTCTTGGCCTTTTTCCGTCAAGAAAAAATGGGCAAAACTGGTTGGTTTTCAAAAGGGGTAAGCCTACATAGTATTGATATTACAGGACATAATGAGCGGGAACTCAAAACCCCGGGGGAAGCCTCAGACCCCACATGGTCATCTCTTTTACATTAAAACTGCTTGACTATTGTCAGAAAATATATCAATATGAAAGAAAAAAGGGGAAAATAATATGAGTTATAAAGAAAATTCTGGTCGTTCAATATTTGAATTAATCGCTGTGATGGCAGTAATAGGATTATTGTCTGTTACGGTAGTAAAGTCCTATAATAAACTGGTCACAAAGGCAAAAGCTGATGCTCAAAAAAGGCAAATAGCAATGATAGTCAAGGAGACTCAACAAAAAATGTTGGGCGGTACTGTGGCAGACATTACAAAACAAAAAATAAACGATACGGAATACACGATAGGAAAGGGGAAAGAAGGGTCGGCAAAGGATTATTTTGGCGTCAAGGTCAAAACGACCGATAAAGCTCTTTGTGAAGAATTAACGGATGCCACATTCTTAAGTCCTGCCTTGATAACGGTAAATGGCGAAAAAGATGGGGAATGTCCCAGTGATATTGTTTTTTATTTTCCAAAGGACCCATCCAATACAGCACCTTTAGTAACGGGGGATGAATCCATTTTTGATGAAGATAATTCTTCTGGTGGCGGTTCGGGAGGTTCAGAAGGTTCTGGTGAAACCACTCCAACCCCTGGTGATTATGATGGGGATGGAGATGGATGCACTGGGAATAATTTTACCTATTGTTCCAATGGTTCGTGTGTGTCAACGGCAGATGATTGTCCGAAACCAGAAGATTTTGAAAATGAAGAAGATTGTGAAAACGCAGGGTTTAAATATTGTCAGGTGGATGGAAGCTGTATTGCTGTAACCGACACATGTTCTTGTTCTGAGATTCTTGATTGTGGCAGTCATGGAATCTGGAAAGATACGAAATGTGCATGTTCTTGCGATAATGGGTGGTACGGAAATACATGTAATTCCTATTGCGGTGGTTGGAGAGATGTAGACGGAGAATGTCATTTGTGTTCTGTGCGTGATCTTTTTCAAGCCACAGAAGAAGAATGCTCTAGATGTGGTAATGAACGTAAAATATTTACTCAGGCCAGAAAAGACTATTGTGGATTGGTGGATTGCGGACAAGGATATTTCCAAGCAAAAACAGGAACTTGCTACCTTTGTTCAGATCCGAATTCTTACACTGTTGCTGATGAAGAAGCTTGTCTGAAGTGTGGTGATCAACGTGAAATGTATGGAAACTATTGTGCATTAAAAACTTGTGATACAGGGAATTTCCATAACGATACAGGAAAATGTGTGTCCTGTTCAACTGTGACGGATATGACAAACATAAAAGGAAGTTGTTTTGAATGTGCTAATACTGATACACCTCTTTTTGAATTGAATACAGGTTATTGCGTTCCTTGTTCATCAGAATATGGGAGCGCGGTTAGGGACCTTTCAACATCTGCAGAAAACTGTAGTGTGTGTGCAAATACAAATTACCCACGTTTTTATGGACTAAATGGTAACTGTTACAGTTGTGCTGATGCCTCATCTTCTTATGCGGCTTCTTCACCTGCTAGCGCATCGGAATGTTCTAAATGTGATTCTTCTGTGCGAAAAATTTTTAATTGGTACAGTTTGAATAGTGATGGTACAACCTGGTCAACTTGGTGTGGTTTTATAAATTGTCCTTCGGAAACTTTCCAAGCGGTGAATGGTAGCTGTATGGCTTGCCAAGATAGTGTGGGTGTTCCTGTTGCATCTCAAGAAGAGTGTAATCGTTGCGCACAATTTAATGAACCTCGCTTTTTCCAAGGAAATCATTGTTATTCATGCATTGATGATTCTATTGATGGTAATCTCAGTTGGTCATCAATTCCGCCGGAAAGTTGCGCTCAATGTGAAAACAGAAAATATTGTGAATCAGATGGAAGTTGTATTCGTAAAACAGAGTCGTGTTCCTGTCCAACAGTTCTTACCTGTGGTACCCATGGAACTTGGGATGATACGAAATGCGAATGTGCCTGTGATGACGGCTGGTATGGAGAAACTTGCAGTTCTGATTGCAATGAAATGGGCACGAACGTATCTGCGACAGAATGTGCCAAATGCAGTAATAGAAAATATTGCTCAGGTACCAACGTCTGCATTCCGCTGACCCAAGAATGTTTAACATGTTCATCTGTTTTAACATGCGGTGAAAATGGAACATGGGATGCTGTGAAATGCGAATGTGCCTGTGATGATGGCTGGTATGGGGAAACTTGTGATCTTGAATGTGAAGTCGGATTATATAAAGATGTAACGGGTCGGTGTATCATGTGTGAAAACCACAGTGCCTACACGACAGTGGAATCTTGTATGGCCTGTAAGAATACCGATTATCCACGGTTTTTGGGTTCTAACGATTACTCTTATCTTTGTTCTTATAATGGTTCGGTGACTTCAGATTCCGAACGGTGTTCTATGTGTGATGGGACCTCTTATCCGCGCCATATGTCTGGTAATACATGTGTTTTAGGGGCAGAATCTCCTTGTTCTGGGCATGGAACAAAAAATAGTAATGGAACATGTAGCTGCTTGGGGGGATATACGGGTGAAAATTGTGAAACGCAAATTACCTGTGTCAATGGCACATGGTCTGAAACAGGTTGTGCCTGTGATGACGGCTGGTATGGGGAAACTTGTAATTCCGACTGTGAAGTCGGATTATATAAAGATGCAAGAGGTCGGTGTATCATGTGTGAAGACCACAGTGCCTACACGACAGTGGAATCTTGTATGGCCTGTAAGAATACCGATTATCCACGGTTTTTGGGTTCTAACGATTACTCTTATCTTTGTTCTTATAATGGTTCGGTGACTTCAGATTCCGAACGGTGTTCTATGTGTGATGGAACCCCTTATCCGCGCCATATGTCTGATGATACATGTGTTTTGGACTAGGGAAAAGAATCTCCTCAGAAATGGGGATTTTTGTAAAAAAACACTTGACATGGGTTCGAAATTTTGCTATAATACGCACATCTTTTGCTTCGGTGAAAGGTAATTCACATGCGGGAAATGTCCGGTTTATCGTGTTGGTAAATGTCAGGATTTCCAGTGTAAACAAGGGTTTGTTTATGCTTCTTCCTGCAGAGGTTTAACTGGAAAAAGAAAGGATTTATAAAATGTCTATTCCAACAATTTCTATGCGTCAGCTGATTGAAGCTGGTGTTCACTTTGGTCATAATGCGCGTCGGTGGAATCCGAAAATGGCCCCATTTATTTATGGAACGCGCGATAATGTTCATATTTTGGATTTAGGTCAAACCGTGCCCAATCTCTACCGTGCTATGGAAGCCGTTCGTGAAGTGGCTGCCAAAGGTGGTAAAATCTTGTTTGTGGCAACTAAGCCTCAAGCTCAAGCCATCGTGGCCGATGCCGCTACTCGTTGCGGACAATACTTCGTTAATAAACGTTGGTTGGGGGGGATGATGACCAACTGGAAAACCATTTCTTCCAGCATTAAGCGTTTGAATGATATTGATGCCCGTAATGAAAAAGATGGTTTTGCAGGGCTCACCAAAAAGGAAAAACTTAACATTGAACGCGAACGTGAAAAATTAGAGGCCTCTTTGGGTGGTATTCGCAAAATGAATGGTCGTCCTGATCTTTTGTTTGTGATTGACGTTTGTCGTGAAGAATTGGCTATTGCCGAAGCCAAAAAGTTGGGTATTCCTGTGATTGCTATTTGTGACTCTAACGCTGATCCGGAAGGCATTTCTTATGTCATTCCCGGGAACGACGATGCCACAAAAGCTATTCAATTGTACTGCGATTTAATCAGTGGTGCGGTTTTGGATGGTATCCAAGCTGAATTGCAAGCTGCTGGTGTAGATGTCGGCGCTGCAGTGGAAGCCCCAGAAGTGAAGGCTTAAAAATAAAATCTCTCCGAATTTCAAGTTCGGAGAGAAGTTAAACAACTACTTTAATTAAGGAGACAAAATGGTTGAAATTAATGCAAAATTAGTCGGTGAACTCCGTGAGAAAACCGGCGTTGGTATGATGGAATGTAAAAAGGCTTTGACCGCTTGTAATGGTGATTTGGAACAAGCGATTGACTTTTTGCGTAAAAAAGGTGTTGCGATGGCTGAAAAGAAAGCCGGTCGCGTGGCCAATCAAGGCTTAGTGGCTGTGGCTGTCAAAGATGGCGTTGGTGCCGTCGTTGAATTGAACAGTGAAACGGACTTTGTAGCACAAAATGCTGAATTCCAAGCTTTCTTAAAACAAGTTGTGGAATTGGCCTTGGCGAACAAAATCAATGATATTGAAGCTTTGAAAAATGCTGATTTAAATGGTAAATCCGTCCAAAATACTTTGGTGGATTTGATTGCCAAGATCGGTGAAAATATGAGCTTGCGCCGTGTCGCGATTGTGACCGGGGATACTGTGGTGCCTTATGTGCACTCATCCATTGCCCCAGGATTGGGTAAAATCGGTGTGTTGGTTG
>DFKU01000044.1 GCA_002373615.1 Alphaproteobacteria bacterium UBA3637
TCCCCCTTACCACTTAAAGTGTGCAAAAGCCTTATTGGCTTCGGCCATACGATGCGTATCTTCGCGTTTACGGATAGCAGTCCCGCGATTGTTATAAGCATCTTGCAATTCGTTAAACAAACGTTCTTCCATTGTTTTTTCGGAACGACCTCTGGCAGCACCGATAATCCAGCGGATAGCCAAAGCTTGTTGACGATCAGCGCGGACTTCTGTCGGCACTTGATAAGTCGCACCACCTACACGGCGAGAACGTACTTCAATTTGAGGCTTCACATTGTTCAAGGCCTCTTTAAAAATTTCCAAAGCTGGCTTTTTGATCTTGTTTTCCAATTCAGCCATAGCCCCGTATAAAATAGCTTCTGCCACCGATTTTTTACCGGCCAACATCAAACTGTTCATAAACTTGGCAACAACGATGTCGTTATATTTGGCATCGGCCACCACTTCGCGTCTTTCTGCAGCATGTCTACGTGACATAGTAATCTCTCCTTATTTAGGCCGTTTAGCACCGTATAAAGAACGGGCTTGTTTACGATTGGCAACACCTTGGGTATCAAGGGTACCGCGAATAATGTGATAACGCACACCAGGTAAGTCCTTCACACGACCACCACGAATCATCACGACTGAGTGTTCTTGCAAGTTATGACCTTCACCTGGAATGTAGGAAGTCACTTCAAATCCATTGGATAAACGCACACGAGCCACCTTACGCAAAGCTGAGTTTGGCTTTTTAGGGGTTGTCGTATACACACGTGTGCAAACGCCACGCTTTTGCGGGCATGCTTTTAAGGCGGGCACTTTGTTCCGCTTTTTGACTGCTTTCCGTGATTTACGGGTCAGCTGGTTAATTGTAGGCATCTTTTTCTTTTCCTTTTTCTACCTATTCATACAAAACCTTTCATCGACCTATTTCAAGCAGATGAAAGAACCATTTTCATTTAACAAAATCAGCCTAAATATTTGATTTTATTAAATATAACTTCTTGATTTTTCTGGCAGGATTTTTCCAAAAACCCTCCGAAAGTATCAAACAAGTGGGGTTATTATACACGACTTTTCCCCTCTTGTCAAGCACTATTTAAAACTTTTTTTAACTTTATAATTAAATTCTCGGGAAAATAACCCCGAGAACCCAAAAATTCTGTTTAATATTTATTTTAAGAATTATTCTTTAAAAGCAGGATCAATTATAAATGTCATTGATTCTATAGGCGCATCCTTGGGACAATCTTGATGATCTCCATTACCCAAACCAAGATTATCAGCCTTAATATTTTTTAGGCCTTGATATTCTTGCGCAAGCAATTTTTTCTTTAAAATTTTACATAAACCTACCGGGAAATAGCCCCTAATCTGTACTTGAATTTCCCCACTTTCTATCTTAGGCGCACAACCACCTTCTTTACAAAAAGAATAACCATATGCCAAATTACCTGTATTTTCATCTGTCACAGTGACATCCACCATTTTATGACGATATGCGACAGGATTTTGAATCAACTCATTGGCCTTGATAAAAACTTGTTGCATTAAATAATTAGCTCGAATAGTGTTCATAGCCTTTGCATATAACTGCAAACCAGAAACACTCAAGATTCCAATTAACGCCAAAATAGACAGCGTTTCGATCAAAGTTCTTCCCAATTGCGATTGACGCATAGCAACCTCCTTAAAATATGAACCTGAATGCAGGTTATTTGAAATTTTATTAAAAGTCAAGCAGTTTTTAAACTTTTCCGAAACGGCGTTCGCGACGACCATAGGCCTCTATCGCAATATCCAAGTCCTGTTCATTAAAATCAGGCCAATAAATCGGTGTAAAGTAAAGTTCTGCATAGGCAATTTCCCACAGCAAGAAGTTACTGATTCTTTGTTCCCCGCTGGTACGAATAACTAAATCCGGATAGGGAATATTTCGCGTAGATAAAGCATCATTTACCACTTTTTCATCAATGGCAGAAATTAAATATTTTCCCTCTTTCACATCTAAAGCAATTCTCTTGATAGCGGCAATAATATCTTCACGCGCGCCATAAGAAAGAGCCAACACCACGTGAAAATCATCAAAGGCGGCTGTTTCCCGTTCCAAATCATTCATGCGTTCCACAATATCCGCCGGAAATTTTTCCCTTGATCCAACAAAGGTAATATTGATCTTTTGTTTTTGAAGTTCCTTAATATCTTCATTCAAATATTTGCGGAACAAATCAACTAAAAACTTAACCTCTGTCTTAGGACGATTCCAATTTTCAGAAGAAAAAGCAAACAACGTCACATACTTGACACCAGCCTTTTTGGCATGTTCCAAGATGGGACGTACATTTTCGGCGCCTTGCTTGTGACCTGCAGTGCGTGGTAAGCCCTTTTCTTGCGCCCAACGACCATTGCCATCCATAATAATGGCAATATGTTGTGGAATTTTTTCGTCTTTTTCTTCTGTGTTTGTCATCTTATACCTGTTTTAATTCTGCTTCTTTTTCTTTTAATTTAGCATCCATGGCAGCAATTGCTTTATCCGTCAAATCTTGCAATTCCTTTTCATAACGCTTCATGTCATCTTCAGGAATGCTGGCTTTTTCGGCACGCAAAGCATTGATGGCATCATGACGCGCATTTCTGACCGATACACGCGCAGATTCCGTAAAACGATTGGCAATCTTAATGATTTCAGCCCGTCTTTCTTCTGACAAAGGGGGAATAGAAATACGAATCATTTGTCCATCATTCATGGGATTTAGCCCTAAATTTGCCTCCACAATGGCTTTTTCAACGGCTTTCAGTTGGCTTTTATCCCACACAGTCACCGACAAAGTCCGCGCATCAGGGACACTGACAGCCCCCACTTGATTCAAAGGAACCACGGAACCATAGGCTTCCACACGAATACCATCCAACAAAGCAGTTGTGGCGCGTCCTGTTTGAAGACCTGAAAAATCATGACGCAAGGCTTCCCCTGCCTTTTGAACACTTTCTTCCATTGTTGCTTTAATTTGATTAAAATCCATTTTTTCCTCCTTGCTTTAAAAAAAAGGGGGGGCAGGCTTTCCCAGCCCCTACCCTTATTAGCCCATTTGTTTTGCCACTTCTTCGGCAAAGTTTTCTTGTTTCTTTTCAATACCTTCACCTAAGTTAAAGCGCACGAAAGTGGACACCTCGGCTTTATTTTCAGCCAACACGTCCTTGACTTTCTTTTCCGGATCCATGATGAAGGCTTGTTCCAATAAAACCGCTTCTTCATAGAATTTACGCATACGGCCTTCCACCATCTTTTCAATAATGGCTTCGGGTTTGCCGCTGGCTCTGGCCTGTTCGGCATAAATACCGCGTTCATGTTCAGCTGTGGCATTATCCACATCAGCAATGGATAAGAATTGGGGTTTGGAAGCTGCCACATGCATGGCTACTTTTTTACCCACATCAGCGGCATTGTCACCTTTTACAGCAACCAACACACCGATTTTTCCCAAGCCAGGGGCAATAGATGAGTGCACATAAGGCACCACAGTATCCCCTGTCACAATCGCGACACGGCGCAAACTCATATTT
>DFKU01000062.1 GCA_002373615.1 Alphaproteobacteria bacterium UBA3637
GCGGCACTGCCAAGCACCTTGATACACTGAACTTTCCGGGCACCGGAGTTATCAGCTACATCAAGATTTGTTCCAACTTGAATCATAGTCTTCCTTTCCTTTCAAGTTATTCTGAAACGACCACCCAAGATTTTGTCTTGGAAATTGGCCGACTTTCCATAATCTGAACATTGTCACCGACTTTGCACAGATTCTTTTCATCATGCGCTGTATAGTTTTTAGAGCGCTTGATGTATTTCTTATACACAGGATGCATCACCCGGCGTTCCACACGGACAACCACAGATTTATCCATCTTGTCGCTGACGACGACCCCTTGTAAAATACGTTTAGGCATTATTTATTCTCCTTTTTCTTTGGCTGTTCTTTTTGACTGATAGCCGTTTTAATACGGGCCACTTCTTTGCGGATTTGACCGCGACGAGCCGTATTTTTCAAAGCCCCTTGAGCTTGTTGGAAACGGAGGTTCATTGCTTCCTTATGCAAATCTTGTTCCATTTTCTTCAAATCTTCAACAGACTTTTCTTTAATTGTCTTAAATTTTTCCATTTTTACACCTCTTCATCAGCTGTTCTTGCGATAAACTTGGTTTTGATTGGCAACTTGGCACTGGCCAAAGTCATTGCCTCACGGGCGATGGCCTCGCTGACCCCTTCGCATTCAAACAGAACGCGACCGGGTTTCACACGGCACACCCAAAATTCAACGGCGCCCTTCCCTTTACCTTGACGGACTTCAGGGGGTTTTTTGGACACAGGGACATCCGGGAACACCCGAATCCACATACGTCCTTGACGCTTCATTGCGTGAGCAATGGCACGACGAGCTGCTTCAATTTGACGTGCCGTCATACGGCAAGGCTCTTCGGCCTTTAATCCAAAGGTACCCTTATCCAGAGAAGTACCGCTTTTGGCGACCCCATGAATACGACCTTTAAATGCTTTATTATGTTTTGTTCTTTTAGGTTGTAACATTTTCCTTCTCCTTATTTTTCATTGGCACGTTTATCTTGAGCCATAGGATCTTTGGCCAAAATTTCGCCACGGTAGATCCATACTTTGACCCCACATGTCCCATAGGTTGTAAAGGCAGTGGCTGCACCATAGCTGATATCAGCACGCAATGTGTGCAAAGGCACACGCCCTTCATGATACCATTCGGTTCTGGCGATTTCAGCACCACCTAAACGACCACCACAACTGATCTTAATGCCTTCTGCGCCTTGACGCAAAGCAGATTGAACAGCGCGCTTCATCGCACGGCGGAAAGAAATACGCTTTTCCAATTGTTGAGCCACGTTTTCAGCCACCAATTTGGCATCAATTTCGGGCTTACGAACTTCAACGATATTCACGCTGACTTCGCTGCCGGCCATCTTTGTCAAATCTTTTTTCAATGTTTCAATATCTTGGCCTTTTTTACCAATGACCACGCCCGGACGGGCACAGTAAATGGTAACACGAGCCTTTTTCGCTGGGCGTTCAATCACAATGTGACTGATACCAGCGGCGGCCAGCTTCTTTTCCAAGTACTTACGCATTTCAATGTCAGCCAATAATAAATCGGCATAATCATCTTCTGCAAACCAACGGGAATCCCATGTACGGTTGATCCCTAAACGCAGGCTAATCGGATTTACTTTTTGTCCCATTAGGCAGCCTCCTTCTTTGTTGTTTCTTTTTTAGCAGCTTTTTTTGCCGGGGCTTTTTTGGCTTTCTTTTCAGCCTTGGCTTCGCCCACAACAATTGTTAAATTGGAAAATGGTTTCATAATCCGATGGCCTGAACCTTTTGCAGCAGCATGCCAACGTTTCATAACCATAGCTTTTCCAACATAAGCTTCCAACACCACCAAGGTATCAATATCCATACCAAAGTTGTGTTCAGCATTCGCGATTGCGCTTGTGAGTAACTTTTTCACATCCCCTGCCACGCGTTTACGTGAAAAAGTGAGTTGATCCAAAGCTTTATTCACTTTCAATCCACGAATGGTTTCAGCCACCAAATTTAATTTTTGCGGAGAGATTCGGATTGTCCGAGCGACCGCTTTTACTTGTTTTACTTGTTCTTTTACCATCTTATGCTCCTTGGGTGACCTTGGCATCAGCAGCGGTGTGTGCAACGAACGTACGTGTCGGTGCAAATTCACCAAACTTATGCCCAATCATGTTTTCTGTTACTGACACAGGAATAAACTTATGACCGTTATACACAGCGAAAGTCAATCCCACGAAATCAGGTAAAATTGTTGAACGTCTGGACCATGTTTTGATTTGTTCATGACGGCCGGATGCTTTAACCTTTTCGGCTTTTTTCAGCAAATCACCATCAACAAACGGTCCTTTCCAAATTGATCTTGTCATTATCTAGCCTCCTTTAAGCTACTTTCTTGACAGCATGACGAGAACGCACGATCAGGTGGTCTGTCCGCTTGTTGTTACGGGTCTTGAGACCCTTGGTCTTCCAACCCCATGGAGACACAGGATTGCGTCCACCATTTGTACGACCACCATGCGGGTGATCCACTGGGTTCATTGCGATACCGCGCACCGATGGGCGTCTTCCCATCCAACGTGCACGACCAGCTTTACCAATGGTTTCATTTTGATGATCCGCATTGGAAACTGCTCCGACAGTGGCTAAACAATCAGCCAAAACTAAACGGAGTTCGCCAGAGCTTAAACGGATTTGTGCATAACCGGCATCTTTACCGATCAGTTGTGCATAGCATCCGGCAGAACGAGCGAGTTGTCCGCCCTTGCCCGGTTGCATTTCAATATTGTGCACAATTGTTCCCACCGGCATATTTTTCATTGGCATAGCATTACCGGGTTTGATATCAGCATTTTCAGCAGATACCACTTTATCCCCAGCGGATAAGCGTTGCGGTGCCAAGATGTAGGACAAGGTTCCGTCTTCGTATTTAATCAGAGCAATGAAAGCTGTACGGTTTGGATCGTATTCCAAACGTTCAACTGTTGCCACCATATCGCGTTTTTGACGTTTAAAGTCAATCAAACGATAGGCTTTTTTCACCCCATTTCCACGACGACGTGAGGTCATGTGACCATGGCTGTTACGACCACCAGTTGAAGTTTTACCTTCAACCAAGGTCTTAACCGGAGCCCCTTTATGGAGTTCAGAGCGATCCACACCGATTGTGTGTCTCATAGAACTTGTTGTTGGTTTATATGTTTTTAATGCCATATTACACCCCCGCTGTCACATCGATTGTTTGACCTTTGGCCAAAGTCACGATGGCTTTCTTTACATCAGAGCGAACACCCATCTTGCCACGGAAAGCTTTCACTTTACCGGCTTGACGCAAAGTATTCACAGATTTCACTTCAACGCCGAAGACACCTTCAATCGCCTTTTTAATTTGAGGCTTTGTAGCATCCAAAGACACCAAGAAGGTCACTTGATTATTTTCTGCGGATTTCATCGCTTTTTCCGTAATCACAGGACGCACGATAATATCGCATAAAGCGGCGTTCATTTGTTTTTGTTCGGATTTTTTAACCATTAGGCTAACCGTCCTTCCAATTTAGCAACGGCATCCTTGGACAACACCAAGATATCCCGACGCATAATATCATACACATTGGCCCCTTGAACCGGCAAAACATCCACATCAGCAATGTTTCTGGCTGACAGAGCAAAGTTTTCATCCAAAGTTTCACCACCCACAAACAAGATGGAATCCCATTTGTTGGCTTCAAAAGCTTTTTTGAAAGTCTTTGTGCTGGGCTTTTTCACAGCCATATCGTTCAAGATGAACAATTTATTTTCTTTTACTTTTTCAGACAAAGCCATACGCATAGCCAAAGCGCGCACTTTCTTTGTGAGTCCATAAGCATGAGAACGTACCACAGGTCCAAAAGCAATACCGCCATGATATTTACCAACGGCACGTTTGATACCTTGACGAGCGTTCCCGGTTCCCTTTTGTTTGAAGGGCTTTTTACCGGAACCATGCACATCCCCAACATCTTTCACAGCATGTGTACCTTGACGACGGCAATCCAATTGCCATTGAATGGTTCTGGCCAAAATAGCCGGATCCACTTCCACGCCAAAGACGTCCTTATTCAGGTCAATGCTGTCAACTGTTTTTTTATTTAAATCAACGACATCGTACTTCATTGTCTTATTCCTTTACAGTCGGTTCTTCTGTTTTGGCTTCTGCCGCCACTTCAGCTTTTGGTTCTTCTTTGACTTCTGCCACTTTCAAACCAGCAGGAACAGGCCCCACTTTTTGAGCTGAACGTTTTTTAGCATCTTGCACAAAAACAATTCCTTCATCAAAACCAGGAACAGCACCTTGCACCATGATTAAGTTGCGGGCTTCATCAATCGCCACAACTTTCAAGTTTTGGACTGTCACCTGATAATTTCCCATTTGACCGGGCATCGGGCGGTTTTTCACCACACGACCTGGCCATTCACGGTTACCGGTTGAACCACCTGAACGGTGAGTTCTGGAAGCACCGTGGGTCGCATTGTCCCCACCGAAATTGTACTTCTTCATAACACCGGCATAGCCTTTACCCAGAGAAGTTCCTGTCACATCAACCAATTGTCCGACGACAAAGTGGTTAGCTGCGATAACAGAACCGGCTGGCACCAAGCAGTCTTCAGAAACTCTAAATTCCTTCAAAACACGCTTGGGATCTTGCTTTAATTTAGCAAAATGTCCTTTTTGAGGTTTGGCCAAATGTTTATCTTTGGCGGCTTTGAACCCCATCTGGACAGCGGTATAACCGTCTTTTTCCTTGGTACGTGTATCAACCACTGTGCTGTCAATTCTTAAAACAGTCACTGGCAGTTGGTCCCCGTTATCTTGGAAAAGACCCATCATACCGACTTTTTCTGCGATTACACCTGTACGCATTGTCTTTTTCCTTTACACTTTAATCTCAACATCTACACCGGCGGCGAGGTCCAATTTCATCAGGGCATCAACCGTTTGCGGTGTCGGATCAATAATGTCGAGCACCCGCTTGTGGGTTCTGATTTCAAACTGTTCCCGTGACTTTTTGTCAATATTGACACCACGATTCACGGTAAATTTTTCAATACGCGTTGGCAAGGGGATAGGTCCGACGACCTGGGCCCCTGTGCGTTTCGCTGTACTGACAATCTCACGAGTTGATTGATCCAACAACCCATGATCAAAAGCTCTTAAACGAATTCTGATTTTTTCCATTTTATACTACCTTTCTTAACCAGCCATTTTTGCTTTGATTTCATCTGCAATCATTTGCGGCACATCCGCATAATGATCAAATTGCATTGTGTATTGAGCACGTCCTTGGCTCATGGAACGCAAAGTTCCGACATAACCAAACATGTTGGCCAGTGGCACCATGGCATCAATCACACGGGCATTACCACGTGTATCCATACCACCCACTTGACCACGACGTGAGTTCAAGTCCCCAATGATATCACCCATGTAATCTTCAGGAGTTACAATTTCCACCTTCATAATGGGTTCCAACAATTTTGGACCAGCTTTTGCCATTCCTTCACGGAAAGCAGCACGCGCCGCAATTTCAAAGCACATCACATTAGAGTCAACTTCGTGATAGGCGCCATCGTAAAGGGTTGCCTTAAAGTCTGTGCATGGGAAACCTGCCAAAACACCGGTTTCCATTGCTTGACGCAAGCCCTTTTCAACACCAGGGATATATTCTTTTGGAACAGATCCGCCGACCACTTCGTTGGCAAATTCAAAGCCAGATCCTGGGGGTAAAGGTTCAAATTTAATTTTGACCCGAGCAAACTGCCCTGCCCCACCGGATTGCTTTTTATGTGTATAATCTTCATCATACAATTTGGAAATGGTTTCGCGATAAGCCACCTGAGGAGCGCCTACATTCGCATCCACTTTAAATTCACGTTTCATACGATCCACAATGATTTCCAAGTGAAGTTCACCCATCCCACTGATGATTGTTTGGTTTGTTTCTGTATTGGATGACACACGGAAAGAAGGATCTTCCATCGCCAAACGATTTAAAGCCAAACCCATTTTTTCAATATCAGCTTTGGTTTTTGGTTCCACAGCAATCGAAATCACTGGATCAGGGAAGTCCATCTTTTCCAAAACGGCCTTTGCTCCATCACCGCACAAGGTATCCCCTGTGGTCGTATCTTTCAGACCCACCAAGGCAACGATATCACCCGCATGGGCTTCTTTAATATCTTCGCGGTGGTTGGCATGCATGAGGAGCATACGGCCAATACGTTCTTTTTCATCTTTAACCGTGTTGGTCAAATAAGAACCAGTTTGCAAGGTTCCTTGATACACACGGGCAAAGGTGAGTGATCCCACAAACGGGTCATTCATAATCTTAAAGGCCAAAGCAACTAAGGGTTTGGAGTCATCAGAAGAACATTCATAAGGTGTTTCTGTGCCTTCAATCACACCCTTTGCTTGAGGAATATCAATTGGGGACGGTAAAAAGTCCACAACGGCATCCAACAAAGGCTGAATCCCTTTATTCTTAAAAGCAGAACCGCAGAACACAGGCACAAATTTTTGTGCAATTGTTCCTTTACGAATACACTTTTTCAATGTTTCTAAATCAGGTTCTTTACCTTCCAAATAGGCTTCCATAGCGGCATCATCCATTTCCACAGCCATTTCAATGGCTTCATGGTAATATTGATCAGCCTTTTCTTTGAATTCAGCAGGGATTTCTTGATATTCAAAACTGGCACCTAAGTCCTCAGAATGCCAGATAATTGCCCGCTTATTCAAAATATCCACAACGCCTTTAAAGTCGTTTTCAATACCGATTGGGAGGGTCATCACCATAGGATGAGCACCCAAACGTGTTTTAATCATTTCAACGCAGCGTGGGAAGTTAGCGCCAATACGGTCCATTTTGTTAGCAAAACAAATACGGGGAACGCCATATTTATCAGCCTGACGCCACACGGTTTCGGATTGAGGTTCAACGCCTGCCACACCATCAAAGACAGCAATAGCACCATCCAAAACACGCAAGCAACGTTCCACTTCAACCGTGAAGTCCACGTGTCCCGGGGTATCAATCACGTTCACACGGTGTTCACGCCAAAAAGCTGTGGTCGCAGCTGAGGTAATGGTAATACCGCGTTCTTGTTCTTGTTCCATCCAGTCCAT
>DFKU01000020.1 GCA_002373615.1 Alphaproteobacteria bacterium UBA3637
CTTCGGGCGTTGCCCTCAGAATGACGGAGTATATCAATACGGGCGGTCCATAGTGGAAATGCTGGGCGTTTTGGCGGTGATGGGGGTCTTGAGTGTCGCGGGGATTGCCGGCTATCATTCCGCCATGAATCGCCACCATGCCAATACCATCATTGAGGAAGCCAAAATGCACTCTGTTTTATTATCAGGCCAGGCCTTATTAAAAGGATTGCCCGAAACAACAAATTTGGAAAATTTACGTTATCCCTTTACCTATCACAAAGAATCTGAATGGGGGTATTCTTTAAATTTAGCAGGACTTGAAAAAGGGGTTTGTCAAATTTTACAGGGTCAAAGGAATTTAGGATGGGCGGAAACGGTTTTAATCAATAACGGGGCAGATTGCAAGGATGAAAATCAGGTGGCCTTTTATATCAATACAGGCATGACAACAGAGATTACAAACGAGGACAGAGTAGTGGCCTGCGCCAATGATGAAGACTGCGGGGAATGTGGCAGATGCGGGGAACAGCAAGTCTGTGTGTTTGATGATTTTTATTGCACTGATCCCGATAAACCATATTGCAATAAAGGCGTGTGCCAAAGCTGCGAAGTGGGGAAATTTAAAGCTAATGATGGAAAATGTTATCAATGCGATGATAAACGTGATGCTGTTAATATATCTGATCCAGAAGAAGTGCGTGCCAAATGCCAAGGAATACGATATGTGAGTAATAGCGAAGGGCTTGCCAGCTTGTGTTCCTCAACAGTAAACTGGTTTCATGTAAATTCTTTCCGCTCTGATTGTTTTACTTGTCCCAAAAGGTACATGGTAGGAACCGCAGAAAAAGGCACCTGTTTTTATTGTGAAGGAATAATGTTTGATAATAGAACAGCTTGTAAAACTGAATGTGGGAAAAATCGTTTCTATTCGGGCAACCTCTGTTACGACTGTGATGATTCAAAAGCGTTGTTTTCTCCTGTAAACAGTGAGCAAATACGTAAAGAATGTCAAGGTATCCGTTTCATTTCATGGGAACAAGGGGCTTCTGGCGGGGCACATCGATGTGATTATAAGGAAGAATTGGCTGATTGGATAAAATATACAGAACGCTCGGATTGTCTTTCTTGTCCCCAGCGTTATATGGAAGGAACAGCCCGTCGTGGTAGATGTTTATGGTGTGATGGAACGGTCAGTTCAGACGGGACCAGTTGTACACCTGTATCGTCTTAAAATCCCCACTTGCATTTTTGAAAAAATTTTGCTACATTTGAGGCATATTTAAACAACTTTAAATGAAAGGAAAATAAAAATGCTCGTCTCACTCAGACAACTTCTTGATGATGCTGCGGAACATTCCTATGGTATCCCAGCTTTTAATGTGAACAATATGGAACAGGTTTTAGCTATTTTGGCCGCTGCCAACAAAGTGAATGCGCCGGTCATTATTCAGGCCAGTAAAGGCGCCCGTCAATATGCCAATGACGCCGTCTTAAAACACTTGATGATGGCAGGAACAGAAATGTATCCGAACTTGCCGATTTGTGTGCACCAAGATCATGGCTCAAGCCCAGAAGTGTGCTTTTCCGCTATGGCAGCCGGATTTACTTCCGTCATGATGGATGGGTCTTTGGATAAGGAAGGCAAGCCCGCCACCTATGAATACAATGCCAAAGTGACCGGTGAAGTGGCCGAACGTGCCCACGCCGCCGGTGTTTCTGTGGAAGGGGAACTCGGTTGTATCGGCTCATTAGAAACCGGTAAAGGCGAAAAAGAAGATGGGCATGGTTTTGATGGCGCTGTGGATAAATCCAAGTTGCTCACCGATCCTGATCAAGCCGTTGACTTTGTCCGTCAAACAAAAGTGGATGCTTTGGCAGTGGCGATTGGGACTTCCCATGGGGCTTATAAATTTACACGCAAACCCGATGGGGCGATTTTATCCATTGATACCGTGAAGAAAATTCATGAAAAGTTGCCCTATACACATTTGGTCATGCATGGATCCTCCAGCGTACCACAAGATTTACAAGATATTATCAATGCCCATGGCGGTCAAATGCCACAAACCTATGGCGTGCCTGTGGAAGAAATTCAAGAAGCCATCAAACATGGGGTGCGCAAAGTTAATGTGGATACCGATTTGCGTATGGCCATGACTGGGGCAATTCGCACAGTCTTTACCGATAAGCCGGGCGAATTTGACCCACGTAAATACTTGAAGCCCGCGATGGAAGCCATGCAAAAGGTCTGTGAAGCCCGCTATGAACAATTTGGGGCGGCAGGTCAGGCTTCCCACATTAAACCCATTTCCTTGGCGGATATGGCCAAACGCTATGCCAGCGGGGAATTGGATCCGAAAATTAACGCTTAATGGGCGAAGATTAAAAACAAAATTGGGGATTTTCGGGAATTTTTTCCGAAGTCCCCTTTTTAACAAAGGAGGAAAAATGAAAAAGACCAAAACAACGCTTATTGCACCCAGTTTGCTTTCGGCTGATTTTTCAAAATTAGGTCAAGAAATTAAAGCCCTTGAAAAGGCAGGCGCAGACCTGATCCACTGGGATGTGATGGATGGGCATTTTGTGCCGAATTTGACCTTTGGTCCCCCAGTGATCGCCGCGAATAGGAATCAAACAAAACTCCCCTTTGATGTTCATTTAATGGTAGATCGGCCTGATAAATTGATTGATAAAACGGCCGAATCTGGGGCAGATATGATTACGGTGCATATGGAATCAAGTTCCCGTGTAGCGGATTGTGTGTCGCGCATTCATGCGCTGGGCAAAAAAGCGGGGATTTCTTTAAAGCCCCATACTTCGGTGAGTGAAATCATCCCTTTTATTCCCGAAATTGATTTGGTGTTGGTGATGAGCGTGGAACCAGGCAAAGGGGGCCAAACTTTCCAAGCACAAGCTTTGGAAAAAATTGTTGCCTTAAAAGAACTGATTGGACGCAAAAAAGTACAAATTTCTGTGGATGGAGGCATCAATCCTGAAACGGCAGAAGCCTGTCGTTTTGCGGGGGCAAACATATTAGTGGCAGGTACATCCATTTTTAAAGCTAAAAGTTATGCTAAAGCCATTGAAGCCCTGAAAGGATCCAAATGACAAAAATTTTGATTGTGGAAGATGAACAAGGGCTTGTGACGCTTCTTTCCTATAACTTGGAAAAGCAAGGGTATCAAGTATCCGTTTGTATGGATGGCCAAAAGGTGATGAATACTGTTGCGGGCGATAAACCAGATTTGATTTTGATGGATTGGATGTTGCCGAATGTATCAGGGGTGGAACTGTGTCAAATGATTCGCCAAAATTATGAAACTAAGGAAACCCCGATTATCATGTTGACGGCGCGTGGGGATGAAGCCGATAAAGTGAAAGGTCTATCCCAAGGGGCAGATGATTATATGACAAAACCCTTTTCTGTGCCGGAATTGATGGCGCGAATAGGGGCCTTGTTGCGTCGGACAAAAACAGCACCTGTGCGTGAAAATTTGTCTTGTGCAGGATTGGAAATGAACTTTGCAACGCATCAGGTGACGCGGGATGGGGAGCCTGTCCACATGGGGCCCACCGAATTCCGGTTATTGCAAGAATTGATGCAAAAGCCTGGACATGTGATTTCGCGGGAAGAACTATTGCGCCTGGTTTGGGGGGGCAGTATTTTTGTGGAATTGCGCACGGTAGATGTGCATATCAAGCGCTTGCGCGCAGCCCTCAATTTTGGTAAAAAGCCCGATATTATTCGCACCGTTCGTTCGGCGGGATACGCGATAAAAGTTGACGCTTAAAATCCTTTGACTTTTTGGGGTAAAAGTGCTATAATAAACTTGTTTCAGACAGGGGTTGTCTGAATTTAATTTAAACAAAAAGGAAAGAAAATGTTGAATATTACGTTGCCAGATGGGTCAAAAATGTCCTTTGATGGTTCGGTAAATGCTTTGCAAGTTGCCGAAAAAATTAGTCCGAATTTAGCCAAAGCTGCCATTGCAGCCAAAGTGAATGATACAATAGTCGATTTAACAACCCCCATTACAACTGACAGCACTCTTTCTATCTTGACAAATAAAAACCCCGAAAGTTTAGAGGTGCTTCGTCATACCACAGCGCACATTTTAGCGCAAGCGGTGGAATCACTTTATCCAAAGGCAAAGGCCACCATTGGCCCTGCCATTGAAAATGGTTTTTACTATGATTTTTATGGGATTATTTTAAAGGAAGATGATTTGGCTAAGATTGAAGCCAAAATGGCAGAAATTGTGGCTGCGGATTTACCGATTACACGTTCCATTGTTTCCCGCCAGGAAGCCAAAGAAATCTTTACCAAACGTGGTGAAAATTTCAAGGTGGAACTGATTGACGATTTACCTGAAGATGTAAAGGAAGTTTCCCTTTATACTCAAGGCGATTACGTGGAACTTTGTCGTGGGCCACATTTACCCAGTACGGGGCGTGCAGGCAAAGCCTTTAAACTTACCAAGGTGGCGGCCGCTTATTGGCGCGGGGATTCAAATCGGGAATCTTTACAGCGTGTTTATGGCACCGCTTTTTGGTCAGATAAAGAATTAAAAGCTTATTTCACTTTGTTGGAAGAGGCGGAAAAACGCGACCATCGTAAAATCGGCAAAGCTTTGGATTTATTCTATTTTGATCCAACGGCTCCAGGCTGCCCTTATTGGTTGCCCAAGGGTTTGAAAATGTATAATCTGTTGCTGGATTATTGGCGTCGTGAACATGAAAAAGCGGGCTATCAAGAATTTGCGGGGCCTTTGATGAACTCACGTGTTTTATGGGAAACGTCAGGGCATTGGGATCATTATAAAGATGATATGTATCTGCTTACCGCTCACGATATGCCGGAAACGGAAAGTTATGCCTTAAAGCCGATGAGCTGTCCGTCCACCATGCTTTTGTTCAATTTGAAAACGCGTTCTTATCAGGATTTACCTATTCGTTTTTCTGATGTGGATATGATTCACCGCAATGAAGCCAGTGGTGCCTTAAACGGTATGTTCCGTGTGCGTGAATTCCACCAAGATGATGCCCATATCTTTATTACCGAAGATCAGATTGAAGAAGAATACGAACGCCTGTTTGCGTTGGCTGACCAATTCTATAAATTGTTTGGTCTAAAGTATGAAATGAAATTATCCACGCGTCCTGATGATTTTATCGGTGATATTGAAACGTGGGATCGTGCAGAAGCAGCCCTGCGCCGTATCTTGGATAAACATTGTGGCAAGGGTAATTATACCTTAAAAGAAAAAGATGGTGCTTTCTATGGGCCAAAGGTGGATATTGCTATGAAGGATGCGCTGGGGCGTGAATGGCAGACGGGGACCTTCCAACTGGATTTCCAATTGGCCGGTCGCTTTGGATGTAAGTACATTGACAAAGATGGTAATGCCAAAACACCGGTTGTGATTCATCGCGTGCTGTATGGCTCATTGGAACGCTTTATGGGGGTTTTGACCGAACATTTTGCAGGGGCTTTCCCCGTGTGGATTTGCCCTGTTCAAGTGCGTTTGTTGCCTGTCTCCGATAAGCATCGCGAATACGCTGGGCAGATTTTGGAAAAATTGCAAAGCGCTGGTATTCGTGCCGAAATGGAACGTCAATCCAATACCATCGGCTATCAAATTCGCGAAGCCCATAATGCAAAAATTCCTTATGCACTTATCATTGGCGATAAAGAAATTGAAGCAGGTACGGTTTCCGTGCGTGACAGAACCGGTACACAAAAGAATGGTATTTCTTTGGATGAATTTATCAAGACTGTCAAACAGGTCAATGATACCCAGTCACTGGAACTGTGGAAATAATACTTGACTTTTAGGGCAGAGTTTGATAAAATCGCTCTGTTACCATTGGAGCGTTGGCAGAGTGGTAATGCAGCGGATTGCTAATCCGTCATCCTGTTAAAGGGATGCAGAGGTTCGAGTCCTCTACGCTCCGCCACTATTGGATTAAACCCTTGTTTATCAAGGGTTTTTTCATGCCTAAAATACGTATTTTTAGGTGTAACACCGAGGTGTAACACCAAGCTGTAACACCAAGACGTCAAAACAACCCCGATTTCTTACTGATTTTTGAACGAATTTCATGGGGATTTCAACACATCTCATCCTATGCCTTCATCAAACTTTTACCCATCTGCTTTTATAAGAAAGTGTAACCTTTTGAAAAGATGCTTTTTGTAACTTTAGGAACAAAATGTGACAGTAGATGACTTTTGCTTTGCAAGGTAAAATAAGATTTTGTGACATTGTGGTTTTTATAACACTTGGACTACCAATACACCTATAAGAAAAATGGCATTGAAGGACTCTTGGAAAATCCGACAATGCCAATGTTGTCAAAACCACATGTGTTGAGCGTATTCAGAAATAACGTTTTATTCCCTTACTACATAAGAATCCATAAACTCTTTTTTTAAGGCGTTTAGCTCACGGTTGATTGGATATTCAATTTTGCTAATTTCTTCCAGCATAACACTCATATCCTTTTTGTGTGCATATAACCTTTGTCCAATGCCTTGGTCTGTCCATCCACAAATAGCATTTTGATATTCCGCAGGGATTCGTTTTTCAACAGCCATTGTTTCAAAGGTATGTCGAAACGAGTGGAATACCTTAGACTTATCCCTAATCTTTAGAGTGTCTAGATATCTTGCAAACCAGTGTTGAATTGGTCCTGCATATCCATTATGTCCCTGTCTTTGTAATACGCTAAATAATTTCCTTTGTTTATTCTTACGCTGATAAGTTACGTAAAGTAAAAATCCCATATCAATTAATTTTGGATGAATGGGTATCACTCTTCTTGAACCTCTATTCTTGACAGACTTATCTTCCGCATTGTCATTAATACTGATGCAGGGTATACCTTTCTCTTGTACAATGTCATCTGTATCCAACTGACAAATTTCATTTTGCCTGCATCCATGAAAAAGTGCAATAATCGGTACCCAGAATCGAGCTATGTTACACCTGCTATGAGGATTAGGATAGTTTTGTGGATTAAAAATTTTATGAAGTTCATGAGTTGTAAAAGGACTTCTCGAATTATCATGTGTCCTCAGAGGAATGTCTATAAACTCATTTAAACTGTTTTCAATAATTTCCTCTTTAACAGCATACCTCATAAACTCTTTAAAAGCTGAAAGATAATCTTGAACTGTTGTTTTCGAAATAGCTTTCTTGGGGTTATTCGTTAAAATGCTATGTATACTATCAGCAGTCTTAAGTTTATAAACCCATTGTTTTGGAACACGATAAATGAGCTCACAGAGCTTTCGACAGTCCTGTTTGGTTATGTCTTCAATATGTTCTTTACCAATTAGCAAGAAAATCAGTTGGAGCAAGTACTTTAATTTTATTGTTCTTTCCACGCTTGTCCCCTTTAGGTTCTCCTTCATCCTGCAAAACCTTTTATAGAACTTTTCCCAGTGGGTAGCCGACATAGAATGATGAATTCGTTCATCGGTTTTCATAGAGTCATAGGTTCGGAGTAAGGTTATAACCTTCGGGTTGGTTGGAGTATAAAGTTTTTCTTCACGCCCTGCCTTTACTGCTTTCTTTGCATAATGGTCTAATTGGTTAATGTGGGTGGAGAATTCTTTCAACCAATTATACTTTGTTTCTTTGTCTACAAGTCCCAGTTCAATTTCCTTATTCTTTAGCTGATGATATATGGTTCTTAAGGTTATATTAGCCTTACCTTTATCCATCAGTCCTTTTAAGTATTCCAAAATCATATTCTGCATCAGTTTTTTTATTTTGGCTTCTTTCTCTCCGCCTTGGAATAAAATAATATCCGCTTCACTCTTGTGGCGAGATTTAATTTCTTCCACATTATCTTCCAAAAAAGTTTGGATTTGTTCTAATCTGTGTAGCAATAATTTGTCTACATCAGCTTTATTTAGAATTAATTGTTTTTGTTCATTTACTTTCATAATTATATCCTTAAATATTGTTAAAAATGCTTGTAAATGAGC
Organism: Alphaproteobacteria bacterium UBA3637; assembly: GCA_002373615.1. GTDB lineage: Bacteria > Pseudomonadota > Alphaproteobacteria > CAAHEQ01 > UBA3637 > UBA3637. The sequence goes on from DFKU01000020.1 coordinate 7,979, forward strand.
AAATTCTACACGCCATTTCTCTATCGCTTCTTGGTAAACAGATGTATTTAATGAATACATTATTTCCGTGCAGCGAGCCAACTTTCGTAAGCAGATTGGTATCTTTAAGCGAAAGTAAAATAACCTTTTTCTGGCAAAGAGTCCTGGATAATGATACGACATAATGGTTTTCCTTTATGTCGCTGATCGTAAGGATCTAAAATCCCATGTCAAGATCGTTTGTGCAGAATTTGCTCTTATTTGCTCATACTTACAAATAATTTCTTACTTCTCTTACTAGACAACCATCATGAAAAACATATGTATTATCCACGCAACACCCAACTTCGTATTCATGAAGGCGAAATGTAAGTTTCGGATACATAGCAGATAGTTTTTTTATAATTGGCAAGGGAGCATTCCAAGGCGTATAGAATACGAAATGACAAGAGGGTTTTCCGTGGTATGTTGACCACCCACATGGGAAACCGTAGTCTTCCGTATTTGCATTCCATTTTGTTCCCCAATGTTCAACATGCCAGTCATACCAACTGCTAGCTCCATAATGTTCTAAACAAAACAAGGACTTTTCTGCATTTTGACGATAAGATATATTATCTTCAAGAATTGAATCTAACCTTTTCTTATCGTTTTCAGGTATTTCTTTTCCCGCTTTTTCATCTTTTAGCAATTGAACGTCTTCAGATAAGGTAGCAACAGCAATAACTTCCTCCAATTCTTTTGGTGTTGGGATTATTCTATCAAAATCAATAGTTTCCTCATTACCTCCGAATTTATCAAAGCATTCCTGTAAGGAGTTCTCATCACCATACATAGTCACTGTGTTTTCACACCAATTTGGCATTTTTTACCTCCTTTCCTGATGCTGGCGTTATAGTACCCATCAATGCTACTGACCCATCTTCATACACTCGGACTTCTTCTGCTTCGCACTGCGATAACATGAATAGAATAGTATGAGAAAACAAATAAATTTGTGCAGTATGTTTTATTTGTTCTGCCACCTCATTTGTGATAGAACATTTTTTCATTAGCTCTAGAATGCCCATTTTATTAATTTTTTCTATTTTACTAATTTCAGTTATTCCAATCTTTTTAAGATTATTTTGAGCTTTTTCTTTACAGCTTAAAAGCAGTGGCATATCTTTCTTAGTATATTTTTCAAACTCACCAGAATCTTTCTCACAGACAATTTTTCCAATATCTTTCATTTTATACCTCCTTTCCTTATGCTGGCATATAGCCCTTGGTGAGAATTGTATCCACCATGTGTTCTACATATGCTTGATTTTCAGCATCTGTTTCCATCAATGCATCATAGACATATTTGGGTTGTCCTAATTTTCTCAATTTTTCTTCAAAGCTGAGTTGAGAAACAGCTTGACTTCTAGTATTGGTCATAGTATAATTCCTTTTGTTAAGTGAGAGCAGAAGAAGTTCCAGTTCTTCCACCCTCGGTTGATAATTAAACATTCTGAGGCAGATGCTTTAAGGCTTCTGCCTTTTTTGCTTCTTCAGCAGCTTTTTCAGCTTTCTTCTTCTCTCTACGTTTCTCTTTTTGTTTTTCTTTGCGAGCATTAGCCAACTTGACCTCTTTCTCACAAAAATCTACAATCTGTTTATCCAAGCAACCACGAGAGACTGCTTCGTAAAACTTTGTTAAGAACTCCACTTTTTGTTGTGGTTCTAACATTTGCATATTACAACGATAGATTCTCTTGCCACCTAAACGAACCGTAAAGATAGATTTCTTACGCTTATCATCTAAGTCCACCAATAACTTCATCATTCGGTTCTCTTTCTTCCAAAGGTCCTCTTTAAAGTTCTTGATGTTGAGTTTAATCAAGTCCAAGACACGTTGTTTACATACATCAAAAGAGACTAAACCTTCATCTCTTGTTGTTGCCATCGGCACAATGCCATAGCTTCCCATAAAGTCTTCAATTGAGACCACATTTACATTTTCTGACATTTTAATTTTCCTTTCTTTTAATCAGATTTTTTACACCTTTGCGAGACCACCTCGCATCGGTGAGCAAGATAATATGCATTTAGAAAAATAAAACAAGCCCATCAAAATTAAAATTTTTGAAAAATGCCCATTTTCGATATATTTGGATATATTACGATATATTTCGATATACTTTTTATTTTTAGTTCGGATGAAATTTGAGTAATTTTTACCCCATTTTGAATCCAAAATTGGAAAATTTTAACCGAAACGGTAAGCGATTCGTTTTTGTATGATTCCAAAAATGAATCATTTTAACGATAAATATTTTTATCAAGAATAAGGAGTTTGAAATGGATTTAGAACTTATATTGGATAGCGATACCATATCTGAAACTTTTAGTGATTTGGGTAAGATAAAGGAGTTTCTCTCAACACTGGAGTATATAGACCAACCCATCAATACGACATTAAGTTCCCTTTTGCAGGTTTGTTGCCAGTATGCCAAAGATGATACTGTGGTAAAATATCTGCTCAAAAATGGAGCCAATCCAAATTATCTGGACATCAACGGTAAAGATGCCAGATTTTATGTAGAGCACAATAAAAATAAAATTGCTGGGCTAATCTGCCTCAATGAACTTTGTGAATATATGGATTTATTCCCCAAGGAAGACCCCGAAAAAAGAAAGCAAATTGGCTTTGATTTAATTCGGGAGGAAATTGCCAAGCACAGGGAAGAAGTGCAAAAAAAGAATGAAGCAATAGAAGAATTAAGATATCTTTGTCAAGAATGGGAGGCAGAAGATGGACAATAATGAAGTATGCCATATTGATACACTGGAGGGGGCAAAGAAATTACTTACCATGCTCCCCAATATAGACACTGAAATCGGTAAAGAAGGTGGAACTTTGTTGGAGTTGGCTTGTGCATTTACGACAGATGTTGAACTTATTAAATACCTCTTGGAACAAGGGGCGGATGTGCATCATACCGACAAATATGGTCGTAATGCCTTTGCGTATAGTTGGTTTAATAAGACCCCCTATATGGATGTGTTCATCAATGAGGAACTTAAAAAATACTGGTAAAGTTTTTATCTTATATCCCCTTGAAAAAGAAAAGAATAAGACTATATGTAAAGTATAAGGCGGGTAACTGTGAAACCCACCAATGAAAGGAGAAAGATTATGTCACATTATATTGTAAAAAGAACTGAACTAGAACCAAGAA
>DFKU01000001.1 GCA_002373615.1 Alphaproteobacteria bacterium UBA3637
GGCGGCGCCGTGAAAATCAGCTTAAAGAAGAAATAAAAACCTTAAAATTTATAACATTCATAACATTCATAACATTTAAATCCATCAATCTCATAACCTGCCCCATAAGAAGGTTCAGAGCCTTGTATTATCTCATCACAAAAATTGTTCCCCTCACTTTCAGATTGAAAGCATTTTATTTTTCCTTGTTTTCCCAAAAGTACATTACCCGATTTACAAGTCACAACATTATTTTCATCTATTGAATATTCAAGTTCAGGTGTTTCTTCCCCGAAACTAACTGTCAATGTCGGACACTCGCCTGTTGCCTTATCGCCCAGCTTATTCTTCGCCATGGTACAATCTTTGGCATCATTAAAAGTAATCGTAATTGCATTACTTTCATATTCCAAAGTTGCGCCAGATGGATCTGTGCCACCAACGGCAGAATAAGTAATTTTTCCTGATGGACCATTGCCTTGATTCTGACTCATCGCCAATACATAAAACATACTGGTCGCATTTAAGATTTTATTAGTACGGTACGATTGCATGGCTGTATTATAGCCTGCGATGCCTGCCACGGACAATACCCCGATAACTGCCAACACGCCCAACATTTCCACCATGGAACGCCCAGCCTGTTCTGTCATTGCGAGCCCATAGGGCGTGGCAATCTGATTGGATTGCTTCACTTCGTTCGCAATAACTGTTATTTTGTTTTCTTTTAAATTAATCATTTTCTGACTCCCTTTCTTTTTTTTATGATTAAACAAAAATTCCACTTATCAAAAGTGGACGGACGCACAAAACTACCGTAAAGAGCAGTGTCGGTTATTCAATATATTTACCAAACCATCCGCCCGAAGGCGGCATTTCTCTACGTACGGATTTTGTGATCCGACTTTGCTGGCACCTGCCAACAAAGCCCTTCTACCTTAGAGTATTTTTTGGGTTATGTCAATATCCATTGACACTTTTTTTGAAAAAAGGTATAATATCTCCATGACAAAACTTGTATTAGGCATTGAATCCAGTTGTGATGAAACCGCTTGCGCTGTGGTGAGCGAGGATAGGAAAATCCTCTCCTCTATTGTTTGGTCGCAATATGATGAACATCGTCGTTTTGGGGGCGTTGTCCCTGAAATTGCCGCGCGCGCTCATTTGGAAAAATGCGATCTTCTTATTCGTGAATGTATGGAACAGGCAGGGGTAAAGTTTCCTGATTTATCCGCTGTGGCTGTGGCAGGGGGGCCTGGCCTCATCGGTGGTGTTTTGGTGGGCGTGATGACCGCCAAAGCCATAGCCCTGTGCCACAATCTGCCCTTTATAGCAGTCAATCATCTGGAAGGACACGCCTTAACCGCGCGCCTGACTGAGCCCGTCCAATTTCCTTATTTACTTCTGTTGACTTCAGGCGGTCATTGTCAGTTGTTGGAAGTGATGGGGGTAGGGCAGTATAAACGCTTGGGGGGCACGATTGACGATTCCGCCGGCGAGGCCTTTGATAAGGTTGCTAAAATGTTGGATATTGGCTATCCGGGGGGACCCAATTTGGAAAAGCGCGCCCGTCAAGGGAATCCAAAAGCCTTTAAACTCCCCGTGCCTATGCGTGGTCGGGCAGGGTGTGATTTTTCTTTTTCAGGACTTAAAACAGCTGTCCGTGTGGCGGTGGATAAGCAGGGCGAGCTCACTGACGCCTATAAAAACGATATGTGTGCCAGTTTCCAAGCGGCAGTCGTGGCCGAAATGCAGGATCGCTTAAAACATGGGATAGCCCTTTTTAAAGCCGATTTCCCCAATGCCTCAGATTTAGTGGTGGGGGGCGGAGTGGCTGCCAATTCTGCTTTGCGTGAGATGCTTGAAAAGGTGGCCCACCAAAACAAAATGAACTTTTATGCGCCGCCGGTCAAGCTTTGCACAGATAATGGCGTGATGATTGCGTGGGCAGGGATGGAACGCCTGCAAGCGGGGCTCACAGACGATTTCACCTTCCGCGCCCGTCCCCGCTGGCCCTTGACCGAGTTGAATAAAAAATAATTTTATTTCCAGTCTTTATCAGGATCCAAGTAACATGTGCTTCCGGCTTTGGGAGGAACTTTTGTACCAATGGCTTTTTCTTTTGTTTCTTTTGTTCTCAGATTTTTATAGGTATACATATCACCTTTTTTTGTGCGTGTCCAACAATCTTGAAGACCATAATATTTTCCATTATTATAACAAACTCTACTACCATTTTTGTTGTCGATTTTATCTTTGGTGTTATATCTATGCCCTGTAGCTCCACTACCATAGCTACACGTTCCAGAAACACTATTTTTTTTGTAACATGCATCTCCCGATTTACGACAGCATGTTTGGCAAGGAAGGGGACATCCATCATATACATGATTTATATTGCAGCACGTGGGGGTTTTTGAACAATTTTCACCACATCCGCAACCGACATCCACTTTACCGCTGCCACAAACGCCATCGCAACCCTTCACCTCGCCGGGGCAACAGCCTTCTGCTGTTTTGGTAATGCCACATCCGCAACCGACATCCGTTTTGCCACTTCCACAAACGCCATCGCAACCCTTCACCTCGCCGGGGCAACATCCATCAGCTGTTT
>DFKU01000064.1 GCA_002373615.1 Alphaproteobacteria bacterium UBA3637
CAGCTAACTGATACTAATTTCCTGATTGACTTAATTCACTTTGAAGATTTATCTTCAAAACCTATGCGTATATGTAATCTTAAAACAACGCGTCTCTTTAATTCTTCTTTAAAAGATCTTAAGAACATAAATGATCTGGTGGCTATTGCAAGAAGGTCCCACCCGATCCCATTCCGAACTCGGACGTGAAACTTCTTCGCGCCAATGGTACTTCAGCTTAAGCTGCGGTAGAGTAGGTCACTGCCAGATCTTTTATGTTCTTTTCAAAACCTTCTTAATAACTTTCTAATAATTTATTTTGTTTGTTTTTCCTCCATACCCCGAGACGCCCTCGGGGTTATTTTGTTATCCTTTAAAGACTTTAATAAAATAACATATTGTGTTTTCTAGAATAATCTGGTACGATAATAGAAAGTTTTAGAAAAGGAGAATTAAAATGAAAAATTTTTTCTATACTATTCTTGTATTGGCAATATTAATTGTGCTGTTTGACCTATTACCCTCTGGGAAAGGATATTGGGCGGGTAACTACCCAGATTGTTATTCAATAGATCAATGTGAATGTGGTGCCTCAGGTTATATGCACACAAAATCTTTAGGATTTATTGAAATCCCTTATTCTCTTGAAAGTTGTTCATCAACTCACGAAAGAGTAGCTAAAGAAAGAGAAGAAATAAACTATCTTAAGAAAAAACAAGAAAAAGAGAGTGAAGAAAGATTACAGGAACTTTTTGAAGCAAATTCTTGCGATACTGGTTGGATTTTTGTGAATGATCATTGCGAAAGATGTGATTCATCAGAAACATTTAAAGTATCTGAATCAGATTGTTTAAAATGTAATCAGTATGAAGAATTAAGGGTATATGATTCTCAATCTAGTAAATGTAAACTTAAAAAGTAAATTTTAAATGTCGACATCCAGAATTAAATATGCAGGAGCTCCACCTGCTGTGCCAACTTTTTGAAATCACTCTTTAATTTTTCTTGCCTTTTGAATGAAAATGTGCTAAACTTCTGCCACTATTTATTTAATGAAAGGAACTAAAATTTAAAAATTACCTTAATGATGAGCGTTATTAGCGAAGAATTTAGATAATTTAAATTTTAATAACCGAGAACAACAAGAATGAACATATAAACACGATGAAAGGAAACGTCAAATGTCAAAACTCGCACAAAGTTTAAAAATTACTATCAAAGCCAAAGATTTTGCGGATAAAATCACCGCTCGTTTAGAGGAAATCCGTAAGGAAGCCAAACTTCCTGGTTTCCGCCCGGGTCAAGCCCCTCTCAACATGATTCGTCAAAAGTACGAAAATGCTGTGAAAGGCGAGGTTTTGGATAAGGCCATCAACGAAGCCGTTGCCGCCGAATTGACTGCCAAAAAATTGCGTCCTGCCATGCGCCCATCCGTTAAAATGGACAAATTTGAAGATGGGAAAGATATCGCTTTGACGGTCGAATTTGACGCTTTGCCTGAAATCAAAACCAAGGCTTTTGACAAAATTAAAATTGAACGCATGAAAGCCATGGCCGGTGATAAAGAAATTACTGAGGCTTTGGATAAATTGGCCGAAGGTCGTAAATCCAGCGAACCCCTAAAAGAAGACAGAGCCACCAAAAAAGGCGACGTGATTGTCATTGACTTTACCGGCATCATGGATGGCAAAGAATTCAAAGGCGGATCAGGCAAAGACGCCTATCTGGAACTGGGTTCCAATACCTTTATCCCTGGTTTTGAAGACCAATTAACTGGCCACAAGGTTGGCGAAACAGTAGATGTTGATGTGACTTTCCCCAAAGACTATCATGCCAAAGATTTGGCTGGTAAAAAGGCTAAATTTGAAACAAAAATTAAGGAACTGCGTGCTTGGAAAAAGCCCGAAATCAATGATGATTTTGCAAAACTTTTCGGTTCCAAAGATTTGGCTGATTTAAAGGAAATGATTAAAGCCGAGCTCAATAAAGAATACGACCGCGTTGCCCGTATGCACGCCAAACGCGCCCTTTTGGATGCTTTAAATGATGAATATGATTTTGAAGTGCCTGAAAGCATGGTAAAGGCCGAATTTGATGGTATTTGGGCTCAATTTGAAAACGCCAAAAAAGCGGGACAATTGGATGAAGACGAAAAGAAAAAATCTGAAGCCGATTTGAAAAAAGAATATCAAAAGATTGCTGAACGCCGTGTGCGTTTAGGTCTATTGCTGGCAAAAGTCGCCGAAGAAAATAATGTTAAAGTGGAACGTGAAGATTTGTCCAAGGCGATTATTGAAGAAGCTCGCCGCTATCCTGGTCAAGAACAACGTGTGTTTGAATATTATTCCAAAAATCCTGAAGCGATGGAAATGCTCCGTGCGCCAGTTTTTGAAGAAAAGATTGTGGATTTCTTGTTCACCAAGGTTGCCTTAACGGATAAGCCAACACCGGTGAAAGACTTATACGCTTTTGACCCTGATAAAAAGGCCAAAAAATAAGGCTCTCTTAAAGGTAAGAATCAAAAGGGGGCTTGTAAATTCAAAGCCCCTTTTTACACGAAAGGAGAAATCATGACAACCAAAAAAGCTCAAGAAATTGCGTTTCAGAAGCTTTTAAAAATATCAAGAGATTCATCATTTGATGTCTATGAAACTTCTGGTAACAATATGTATGGTTATCGTGCATGGCCTGTTGGATGGGGAGAAAAGTTGTATAGTAAATATAAAACCCCTGAAGATAAGCAAAAAGCATTAAATGAGACCTTGATGAACTTGACACGGGGTGATTTTCCAAAAACAAGAAAGCAGATGGAGCAGGAAAGAAAAGTGATTCAATTGACACTTTTGGCTGGTGCAAATCCTAATTATTCTGATTCTTATAATGGTTCTATCTTTGATTCTTTTTGGTACTCTAAAAAAGGCTATGGTCTGTTGGAATTGGTTAAGGATGATCGTTTTGAATCCCCTAAAAAATTACAAGAATTTTATGAAAATTTTCGTTGGATGCGTGTTTCATGTAGCTTTTCTGATGAAGAATTTCTTTTGACAAGGCAGGAGAATCGAAAACGAGAAGCTTTAATTTACACTCTTTTTCAAAAAGGGATGTATCCCACAAATCCAAAAGTTTTTGAAAAATTGGCTCCCGTTGTTTTAGAAAAAGATTGTGACTTTTTTAATAAGAAAAAAGAACAAGTGGTTAGCCAAATGCATCGTGCCAAAACACCACTTCAAATTTATAATGCCATCATGGGCAGAAGAAAGGAGAAAAATTAAATGATTCAAGATATGTTAGTCCCAACCGTTATTGAAACCACAGGCCGTGGCGAACGCGCCTTTGATATTTATTCGCGCTTGTTAAAGGAACGGATTGTCTTTTTGACGGGCGAAGTGAATGATGAAGTCGCCAGCCTCATCTGTGCGCAACTTCTGTTTTTGGAGGCTGAAAACCCCGATAAAGAAATCTCATTTTACATCAATTCCCCAGGGGGCGTTGTGACCTCTGGGTTGGCCATTTTGGATACCATGAATTACATTAAATGCCCTGTCAGTACCGTGTGTATGGGGCAGGCCTGTTCCATGGGCTCCCTGCTGCTCACCTGCGGTGAAAAAGGACGTCGCTTTGCGCTTCCTAATGCCCGCGTGATGATTCACCAACCCAGTGGTGGTTTTCAAGGTCAAGCAACTGATATGGAAATCCATGTGAAAGAAATTTTGGCGATTAAAAAACGCTTAAATCAAATTTATGTGGAACAAACGGGTAAGCCCTTACCGGAAATTGAAGAAGCAATGGAACGCGATAATTTTATGACCGCCCAAGAAGCTTTAAAATTTGGTCTGATTGACGCTGTAATTCAGAAAAAAGAGGAAATAAAATAATGGAAAAACTCACCTGTTCTTTTTGTGGCAAAAGCCAAGATGAAGTCAAAAAATTGATTGCGGGGCACTCTCTAAAAGATGCCGAAGGCAAGGAACAACCTGTCTATATCTGTGATGAATGTATTGCGCTTTGTGATGATGTGATTCGTGAAGAAGTCAAAAAAAATCCGCAATTGGAATTGGAAGGTATTGGGGGCGAACAACCGCTAAAAAAACCTGCTGAAATGAAGGCCTTTTTGGACCAGTATGTGATTGGTCAGGATGAGGCCAAGAAAGTACTTTCCGTTGCCGTTTATAACCACTATAAACGCCTTAAAAACAAAGGTAAAACGGATTCGGTTGAATTGGAAAAATCCAACATTTTGTTGTTGGGTGCAACGGGCTCAGGAAAGACACTTTTGGCACGCACCTTGGCGAAAACTTTGGATGTGCCTTTTGCGATTGCGGATGCGACCACTTTAACCGAAGCCGGCTATGTGGGCGAAGACGTGGAAAATGTGGTGTTGAAGCTGTTGCAAGCCGCAAATTACGATGTTGCCAAAACGGAACGCGGGATTATTTACATTGATGAAATTGACAAGATTGCTCGTAAATCCGATGGTCCTTCTATCACGCGGGATGTGTCGGGCGAAGGGGTGCAACAGGCTCTTTTAAAACTCATGGAAGGGACTATTGCCAGCTTACCCCCTCAGGGCGGTCGCAAACATCCTAATCAAGAATATATCAAGGTGAATACACAAAATATCCTGTTTATTTGTGGGGGTGCTTTTGATGGTTTGGATAAAGTGATTGCAGGGCGGAGTGCCGAATATTCTGTGGGGTTTGGTGCAACTGTTCAAAATCGCGATAAATTAAAGACGGGGGAACTCTTAAAACAATTGGAACCTGACGACCTTCTGAAATATGGTTTGATTCCTGAATTTATCGGGCGTTTACCTGTTCATGTTGCGTTGCAAGAGTTGGATGAAGAAGCGATGGTGCGTGTGCTCACCGAACCCAAAAATGCTTTGGTCAAGCAATATCAAACCCTGTTCAAAATGGAAAATGTGGATTTGACCTTTACTGAAGGCGCCTATAAAGCGATTGCCCGTCAAGCCCTGAAACGCAAAACGGGGGCGCGGGGCCTTCGTTCCATTATGGAAAATCTGCTGATGGATTTAATGTATTCAGTGCCATCCAAGGAAGGTGTCAAAGAAGTCCATATCAACGAAGACGTAGTTGAAGGCAAATCTAAACCAATAATTAAATAAGGAGGTACAATGAATCTTTTTGGTAAAATTAAACAATTTATGCGAAAAAAAGCTGAAAATAGAGCGAAGCTGGAAGTTGCTGAATTTTTGTTTGATGAGGCTCTTTATCCTCACTTAAAAAAACATCAAAGAAGATTGGCCTATAAACGAAATTTAACTGCTACTTATACATATGGATCGGGTGAAGATAAGCTTTCTAAAAAACAGGATTTTATTGATCAATATACTGTCAATGAACGGCAGCAATTAAACTATTTTACACAGTATTTACCGGAAAACCGTTCTGATTTTGCACGTTGCAAAGCGTGGCGTGACCATGAACAGGTGGAACGCCGTGAGGCACAAAAAGCTTGGCGCGTTGTCCAACATCGCAATCATCGTGAACACATGCGTCAAAAATTTATGAATCAAAAAACAAGATAAGGATGTAACATGAAATTGTGGGAAAAAATAAAAAGAATTTGGCATCAACATCGGCTTAACCATGCACGTGCGGAACTTTTTTTGTTTCAGCTTGAATTTACTAAATATAAGCCGCATGGAACTCACCCGTGGCCTGCGGGGTTAGCTCACATTGATGATAGAATAGAATATAAAAAAAAATTGGCCGCTGATTATGCCTATCCAGAAGGGGCTGATTTGCTGGCTCGAAAGCAGGATTTTATTGACAAATATACGAAGCATGAACGGGCGCAGTTTGATTATTTTATAACAAATAATTTATATAATTGTGATGATGAAATCAGAACGCGTGTATGGCGTGACCATGAACAGGTAGAACGTTTTCGAGCTCAATGCGTTTGGCATAAAAAGGTGGTACACGGCAGTTATCGAAATCACATGCATCAAAAATTTATGAATCAAAAAACAAGGTAATGAAATGGGATTATTGCGCCGAAGTTTGTTTCGTTTTGTTTATCCTCTTCCCGCGAAAAAGGAAGATCCGTTAGAATATAAACAAAAATTTATTGAAGAATATACTTCCTGTGCGCGATTGAAAATGCTATTTAAAATTTATTTTTTATCGCAATTGATTAAGACAGACAAAATAAGAAAAAATTATATAAAAAAAGCAAAGGATTGTGAACAAAAACAACATTTAGATGCTTGTAAATTATATCGTCAATCATTTATGAAGAAAAGGATTTAAAAGAATGTTTGGTTTATTTAAGAAAAAAGAAAAAGTATTATCACCCATAGAAATTGAAAGACAGTATCAAGAGGCGCTTAAGAGAGTCCGAAAAATAGATGCCACTTCATGTCGTTCTTTTGTGCGTGACATTAAAGAATATGCCCAAAAAGAATGTAAGCCCTACGCAGGCGATGATTTGTTGGAAAAGAAAGCTGAATTCATTCGTCTATACTCCTTTAGGGCCAGATATTGTAGTGCATATCACATAGTTGCTCATAAAGCTGGAACATTAAATTCATCACCTTTATGGTGTCAAAAATGGCACGATTATGAACAACAAGCTCATCTTTGTGCTCAAAAAAAGTGGCGAGAGATGGTATCTCATACACGTTAATTTTTTTTACTTGACTTTTTGGTAAAAATCTGCGAAAATAAAGAACATCAACTTGATGGCGAATGTAGCTCAGTTGGTTAGAGCGCTGGTTTGTGGTACCAGATGTCGTGAGTTCGAGTCTCATCTTTCGCCCCATGTTTTAGGTTTCCTATACCCGCTGTTGCGGGTTTTTTTGTGGGCGTCGATGAGCTCAATTCCAACATCAATTCGGTCTGCGTTGCCACTTGCCCTCATTGTGTTTCATTGCTTTACGCATAAAAACTTGCCACTGGCAACTTTTTATTTACGCAGTCTTTCGCCCCATGTTTTAATGTTTCACTGAATGCTCCGAATGGGGCATTTTTTGTGGGCTCCAGCTGAGGCAACTTTTGTTGTCATCAAAAACCTTCCTTAGGGCATAAGGGAGGTTGAGTTTTGGAAACCCCCGGTATCATCTATTCACACAAAGCGTAGTAGCCGCCACCACTGTGGCGCGTTTGGATGCCTCGTTCAAGAGCTCATTCGCGCGGTGCCGATTCATGGCATTATTATAGCCCGCAATGCCTGCGGCGCTCAAGATGCCCATCACAGCCAACACGCCCAACATTTCCACCATACTGCGGCCGGATTGTGCGTATTGTGCACAACGAAGTACGTTAGGGCCACGTCCAGTGGATCCTCGGATCTCGCTGACGCTCGTCCAAGGATGACAGGTTGGGGTAGAACGTCCACACTCACCCGTCATTGCGAGCC
>DFKU01000038.1:0-9242 GCA_002373615.1 Alphaproteobacteria bacterium UBA3637
ATTTTGGGCGAACATTTGGTGATGGCTCAAGTTTATGGCGGGATTTTGATACTGGGGGGAATCCTGCTCACCAACTGGCGCGCCAAGCATAATTTAAGGATTGAAAGACCTTAAGAGATTCTTCACCCTATCGGGTTCAGAATGACATATTAAATTTTTTGACTGGTACAATTTTCGTTGGAAACCGTTCCCATAAAGGCATTATGCTTTAACATACACTTTTCAACCAATAGATCCCCATTTTTGGCGCGTGAGATATTTGTCACATAGGGACCGGCATTGGTGCAAGCGGTTAAAATAAATCCACATAAAATTAATAAAATATATTTCATTTTACTTCCTTTGTTAAAAAATATATCGCTTGACGAGAGCGACTGGAAGTTACAATCTATTAACAGTAATAGTGCGCTTATTTGACCAGAGATCTTATTCGGCGACCTTCCAGCCAATGCTGGAAGTTTTACGTCCTTTCGGACAACTGTTAAAAGGATTGTAACCCTTTAGAATGGACGTCACCCCATTCCGAGCATAAGAATAACATTTTAAAAATACTTTGTCAAATAAAAAATCCCCTTTAAATCAGGGGAATTTTTAATATTGAGATAACTCTATCTTCCAAACACGGCGGTCAGATGTTTTTTAAGACCTGTCAAATATTCTTTGATTTGCGGATCCTTCACCACATTGTGGCAGGAAAAGCAGGGAAGCATGGTGAGTCCCACGAATTGTTGTGCTTTATGCAGGTGCAATAAAACATGGTCAGGCCCCGGAACACCTTGCCAAAAATCGTGCCCAAAGCTGTCTGCCGGTGAATTCCATGTGGATGAAAACATATAGGCTTTCCCCTGCAACATTCCCCCTTGCCCATAGGGTTTTCCTTCTGTTTTATAAAAGTCGCCATAGGCATATACATCCTGCATATACTGTTGCAAAACAGCCGGCACAGAAAACCAAAAGACAGGAAATTGAAAAATAATCACATCTGCCCATTTGAATTTTTTGCGCTCTAATTCCGGATTATAGCCCCGCGCCACTGTGGTTGTTTTGATTTGATTCTTTTTCTTACGTGAAAAGAACTTTTTCATTTCCTCCACCATCGTGCGGTTGAGTTTCCCCAATGAGTGCGGCGTTTTTTGGTGTCCATTGATAATTAAAATATTCATGTTAAACCTCCCCTGTTAAAATAGAATCTCCTTGTTATGAAATCAACCCTGAACAAAAGGTGCCATGAAATCCTTGACCTCCCCACCGATTTTATCCAATTCAGCGTCATCTTGCCAATGTTGGGTGGCACGTGTGATAAAGCCCGCAATTTTGTGCATTTCGGCCTCTTTCATCCCAAGCGTTGTGACAGCCGGCGTTCCCAAGCGAATCCCCGATGGAATCCATGGTTTCAAATCACCCGGTACAGCGTTTTTATTTACCACGATATGGGCGCGTTCCAATTGTTCGGCCAAAAGACTGGCATCCGTCACGCAAACCTCTGGAGCGCTGTGACGCACATCCATCAAAATCAAATGGTTTTGGGTACCGTTGCCAATCAGTTTAAAGCCCGCCTGTTTTAAGTCTTCCGCCAAAGCAACTGCATTAGCCACCACCTGGCGCGCATAGATTTTAAAGCTGGGGTCCAGCGCTTCCTTTAACGCCACCGCCAAAGCGGCAATCGTATTCATGTGAGGACCGCCTTGAAGACCAGGGAACAAAGCTTTATCAATTTGCTGCCCCAATTCCTTTTTACAGATGATGAGTCCCGCCCGAGGACCACGCAAGGTCTTATGTGTTGTGGTGGTCACAATGTCCGCATGTGGAAATGGTGAAGGATGAACGCCCGCCACGCAAAGACCCGCAATATGGGAAATATCCGCCAACAAAAGTGCCCCGACAGACTTGGCAATTTTCCCAAAGCGTTCAAAATCAATGGTAAGCGGATAGGCCGTTGCGCCACAAATGATGACCTTTGGGTGTTCCTTTTTGGCCATTTCCTCAATGGCATCGTAATCCAAAAGGCCTTCTTCGGTCAGCCCATATTGAACGGCATGGAAAAATTTTCCCGTGATATTGACCTTGTGGCCATGGGTCAAATGGCCTCCATTATCCAGTGCCAGCCCCATAAAGGTATCCCCCGGGCTTAAAAAAGCGGAAAGTACCGCCAAGTTTGCAGGAGCCCCCGAAAGCGCCTGAACATTGGCATGATAAGCATTTTTATTTTCTTCACCCACAAACAAAGTCAGAGCGCGGTCAATCACCAATTTTTCCAGTTGGTTGGTGTTAGCTTGACCTTGATAATAACGGCCGTTGGCAATCACCTTTTCGCCATTTTTCCACAAGTGAGGATAGCCTTCGGCGTATTTGTTGGTAAAGCAACTGGACAGGGCAGCCGCCACCGCTGTTGAGACAATATTTTCAGAAGGAATCAAAGGTAAATTTTCACTTTGACGGATATTTTCGGCCGCCATCAAGGCCGCCACTTCTGCATCTTCATCAGCCACTAAATCTAAAATATTGGATAATTGTGTGTACATTTTATACCTCCTGAACAGTTAAAATTTTAATATGGTTTTATGTTAGCTTTTTTTGAGGGTAAGGTCAAGTGTTTTATTTTAATTTTTTACCATATAAAAGTATTGACTTTTGGGGGGATTTTTCGTAAAATAAAAGGCATATTTTTTTAAGGAGTGTCTGAAAATGTTAGATAAATCATATAATGCCCCGGAAAGGGAACAAGATATTGCAAGTAAGTGGCAAGAAAAGAATTTATTTGCCTGTCATCCAGAATCAAATAAGCCCCCCTTTTCTATCGTTATTCCGCCCCCTAATGTCACAGGGAATCTGCATATCGGACACGCTTTGAATTACACGTTACAAGATGTGATGTGCCGCTTTAAGCGCATGATGGGTTTTGATGTCCTGTGGCAACCGGGAACTGACCATGCCGGTATTGCCACCCAAATGGTGGTGGAACGCATGCTGGCCAAAGAAGGAATTTCCCGTCACGATTTAGGCCGTGAAAAATTCTTGGAAAAAGTGTGGGAATGGAAAGCCAAATCCGGTGGACAAATCGTGCACCAGCTAAAGAGATTAGGATCCAGCTGTGATTGGTCACGCGAACGCTTTACCATGGATGAAGGTTTATCCCGTGCTGTGCGCAAAATCTTTGTCAAAATGTATAAAGATGGGTTGATTTACAAAGACAAACGCTTGGTGAACTGGGATCCGAAATTGCAAACCGCTATTTCTGATTTGGAAGTGGTGCAAAAAGAAACCGTCGGCAAAATGTGGTATTTTAAATACCCTGTGGAAAACAACCCAAGCGAATTCATTATGGTAGGCACCACACGTCCTGAAACTTTGTTTGGGGATACCGCTGTTGCCGTCAGCGCCGATGATGAACGCTACAAACACTTGATTGGTAAAAATGTGTTGATCCCCATTATCAATAAGCCCATTCCTGTGGTGGCTGATGAACACGCCGACCCCACAAAAGGAACCGGGGCAGTGAAAATTACCCCAGCCCACGACTTTAACGACTTTGAAGTGGGAAAACGCCATAATTTACCTTTAGTGAATTTATTAGATCAATATGCACGCCTCAATGAAAATGTGCCCGAAAAATATCGTGGCATGACGCCATTGGAAGCGCGTCCTTTGGTGTTAGAAGAAATCCAAAACTTGGGCCTTTATGATCATGAAGAACCAAATCCGATGACCATTCCCCATGGGGACAGAACAGATGTCGTGATTGAACCGTGGCTGACCGATCAATGGTTCGTAAATGCTAAAAAATTAGCAGTAGCCGCCATGGACGCCGTCAAGTCCGGCGAAACTCAATTTGTGCCAAAAGTTTGGGAAAAGACTTATTTTGAATGGATGAACAATATTCAACCTTGGTGTATTTCCAGACAGCTTTGGTGGGGGCATCAGGTACCAGTGTGGTATGGGCCAGATAAGACAGTCTTCTGTGAAGAAACAGAGGAAGAAGCCTTGGCTGCCGCCGAAAAACACTATGGCAAAAAAGTGGAATTGGTGCGCGATACCGATGTGTTGGATACTTGGTTTTCTTCGGGACTTTGGGCCTTTTCAACTTTGGGATGGCCTGATGAAACGGAGCATTTGAAAAAATATTATCCAACGTCTTTGTTGATTACAGGGTTTGATATCATCTTTTTCTGGGTGGCCCGCATGATGATGATGTCCATGTATGCTATGAAACAAGTGCCTTTCCGTCATATTCATTTGCATGGGTTGGTGCGTGATGAAAAAGGGCAAAAAATGTCAAAGTCCAAAGGAAACGGCATTGATCCTCTGCTCATGTGCGACAAATATGGGGCTGATGCCTTGCGCTTTTCGTTGTTGATTCAAGCAGGTTCCGGCAGGGATGTCTTGATGGGTGAAAGTCGGGTTGAAAGCTATCGCAACTTTGTGACAAAAATTTGGAATGCGGCCCGTTTCTGTGAAATGAATCAGGCTGTGTTTGGGGCTGACTTAAAGCCAGAAGAAGTAAAACAACCTGTTAACAAATGGATTTTAACAAAAGCCGGTCAGACCGCCAAAGAAATTGAAAAAGCGTTGGATGTGTACGCGTTTAATGATGCATCAAATACCTTATATCACTTCATTTGGGGAACTTTCTGCGATTGGTATTTGGAAGCCGTGAAGCCCATTTTCTATGGAAACGATGAAGCGGCCATTTCCGAAACACGCAAAGTTGCCGGGTTTGTATTGGAAGCACTTTTAAAAATGGCGCATCCTTTCATCCCCTTTGTGACAGAGGAAATTTGGGATAAAACGACCAAGCGCAGCGAAATGTTGGCCGAAACCAAGTGGCCTGATTTGAAGGATTTTGAAGACGAAAAAGCCAGCGCTTCTTTTGAAAAAATCATTGAATTTGTGACGGCAGTGCGTTCCGCCCGAGTGGAAGTCAATGTACCGCCATCGGCCAAAATCAGCGTCTTTTTGAAAGATGCGAATGATGCTCAATGGGAAGCCATTCGCGCCAATGAAGCCACTTTATTTGCTTTGGCAAAATTAGAAAAAATTGAAGTGGCTCCAGCTGGTGAAATAACTGGCGCTATCACCTTGGTGGTGGATGGAATGACTGTCTTGATTCCTTTAACCGGAATCATTGATATTCCAAAAGAAAAGGAACGCCTGAATAAAGAAATTGCCAACTTGTCGGGTTTTGCTGACAGATTAAAGGGGCAATTATCCAATAAGGCTTTTGTGGATAAAGCACCAGCGGCTGTTATTGAAGATAAGCGCAATAAATTATCTGAAACTGAAACAGCTTTGACGAAATTACAAGAAACTTTGTCTAAATTAGGATAAGAAAAAGCCCCG
Organism: Alphaproteobacteria bacterium UBA3637; assembly: GCA_002373615.1. Classification (GTDB taxonomy): domain Bacteria; phylum Pseudomonadota; class Alphaproteobacteria; order CAAHEQ01; family UBA3637; genus UBA3637. The sequence continues at coordinate 5,338 of DFKU01000038.1, forward strand.
AAAAATCGGGGCTTTGTTTCATATTTAGCGATTATCTTTCTAAACCTTTTAAGCGCAATAATTCTTTTGGATCAATCCCCAAAACCTTGCAAGCATCGCCCCACTGTTGTTGATTTTTTTCATTTTGTTTTTCCATTTTGGCTTCTTCAACTTCAGAGCGTCCATCTGGCATATCGGGATAACAAGGTTCAATAGAATCTATAAATCTTTTATAATGTTGCAATTCTGAATTGTTGTTCGTGGATTCAAAATCCTTTAAAGCTACACCCATTTCAAAAATATCTGCTTTTTCTTTCAATAAAATATTTTTTTGTACAAGAGCATTATTTTCTGCTTTCATATTTTCCAAATTTTTGGCATTTTCATAACAGGAACCAATAGAAAGCGCACTCAATGCCGACAGACCGATAAGGCCAGCCCATAACAAACGATTTTTCCCCTTCAAAGAAATATTTTCATCCACTAACCCATCAACTGTTTCTACGTGATTACGCAACGCATTTGTAGATTTTAATAAATGATTTAACATTCTTCCTCCTTTTATGAAGACAAGTATTATTATACACCTGATTTTGTTTTTTGTCAAGTGTTTTAATTTTTAAGCATTCTATCAGGGCATTTTAGTCTGTTTCTTCAACACGTTCCATCTTGGTCTTTGGATTGATTCCCAAAGTATTTAAACCATTTTTTAAAACCTGTTGTAACGCCAAAATCAATGTCAAATTTTTATTTGTTTGAACAATATCTTCGACATCCACAAAACGATGACCACTTTTTGCCCCTTGCGTCCAAAGACTATGGAATACCCCCGCTATTTCATATAAGTACCCCGCCAATAAATGTGGCGCTTTGTTTTGGGCAGCCACCTCAATCACATGCGATAAATCCAACATTTTTTGAATCAATACATGTTCTGCTTCACTGGATTCAGCATAATTAACATTCAAATCCTTTTGTGCTGGCAATGTCCCAAACATTTTTTCATACGTGTTCAAGACAGAGTATGTTCTGGCCAAAGCATATTGAATATAGAACACAGGATTATCCTTAGATTGTTCTTTTGTTTTAGCCAAATCAAAACTCATTTGGCTGTCAGCCGATTTTGTCAGCATAAATAAACGAAATGCATCGGCATCAATTTCATCCAGAATATCATCTACCAAAACAAAATTTCCTGCACGTTTAGACATACGGAAAGGTTTGCCATCTTTTTGTAAGCTAACCACCTGACACAAAGCAATATCCAAACTTGCTTGAGCATTTGTTAAAGCTTTTATTGCTGCTTTTAGCCGTTTTACATACCCCCCATGATCTGCCCCAAAAATATCGATCATTTGATGAAAACCACGATTGAACTTATCTACATGATACGCAATATCCGAGGTGAAGTATGTTTTTGTGCCATCTGAACGTAAAATCACACGATCCCCATCATCCCCAAAGTCCTTGGCACGGAAAAGCGTTTGTTCAACGGGGGCCCAATCTTCTGTTTCTTCTCCCTTTGGTTTTGGCAAAACACCACGATAAAGCAAATTCATATCCTGCATTTGTTGCACGGTCTTATCCACGGCACCTGCCTCCACTAAAGCTTTTTCAGAAGTAAAGACATCAAATTGAATTCCCAACTTGGCCGCATCTGCTTGAATCAATTTTAGCATTTGTTCAATGGACTTTGTTTTAAAGTATTCTAACCAATCAGTCCTGTTCAACCATTTATCACCATCAAGGTCTTTAATACTTTGCGCCACAGGGATAACATAATCGCCAGGATAACGCCCTTCTGGAATCTTTTCACCCACATGATGCCCGAACAATTCTTCATAACGCCAATAGACAGATTCCGCCAACACATCTACTTGCTTACCGAAATCATTTACATAGTATTCCTTTGTGACATCATAACCCACTTTTGACAATAAACGGGCAACAGCATCCCCAAAGATGGCCCCACGACTATGTCCCACATGCAAAGGCCCCGTTGGATTGGCCGATAAAAATTCCACATTGATTTTTTCACCCTTGCCAATATCGGAAGACCCAAATTCATCCCCTTGAACAAAAATATCCATAAAGGCTTTATCCCAAAGAGAAGGACTTAAACGAAAATTGATAAAGCCGGGACCGTCCACAGAAACTTTGGAAATAAAATCTTTCTTTTCAAGTTCAGCAGCAATGTGAGCCGCAATTTCGCGCGGGGATTTATGGGCCACTTTTGCCAAAGGCATCGCGACATTGGATTGATAATCAGAAAGTTCCGGACGATTGGATCGCGACACAAGGGCATCTTTCACCTCATATCCCAACGCTTTAATCACATCCAAAACTTGTGTATTCAAAAATTCTTTTATATTCATCATCAATCCTTTGTTAAAATAGGTGGTTATTATACCAATGTATCACAAAAAAATCAAGGCTCTTGTAATCCATCAAAAAATACGATAATATGACAAAAAAGGAGAATTAAAATGCGTGCAGAATGGGGATCAAAAATCGGTTTTATTTTGGCAGCAGCAGGATCTGCCATCGGGTTAGGCAACATTTGGCGCTTCCCATATTTAGCTGCCCAAAATGGCGGGGGCGCTTTTTTGTTGGTTTATCTGGTATGTGTCGCCTTTTTGGGATACTTTTTATTGACCGCAAAACTCGCCTTTGGACATATCGCAAAGACAAATTTTGTGGATGGTTTTAAAGTGGTTGTGGAAGAAAAAATTTCCCCATGGTGGGGCAGAATTGGTGGAGGCTTAACCCTCTTCAATATTTTTGCCGTCAGTGCAGTTTATGTCATTGTGATTGGTTGGACGCTGTCTTATGTTATGGCGGCAGGTGAAAATTTAATTGGCATTAATAAAATCAGTATTGACGAGAATTTATTCGGCACCCTCACCTCTTCTTTTAAGGAACAATTATTTTGGATTGTTGTTTGCATGGGGGTAGCTGGATTGATTTTAACAAAAGGGGTCAAAAGCGGCATTGAAAAGGTATCCCTTTATTTAATGCCGATTTTATTTGTCCTTTTGTTGATTATGGTAGGGTGGATGTTTTTTATTCCCGATACTGGTAAAGGATTTTCCTATTTATTCATCCCCAGATGGGAACAGTTGGGATTTACGGAGCATGGATTTGAATGGAAAAGTTTTGCTCATTTAATGCTACTCGCCCTGGGGCAAGCCATTTATTCTTTATCCCTGGGTTTGGGCGTATGCTTTATTTACGGATCGTATTTAAAGGTGGGCACAAACATCAAAAAATCAGCTTTGTGGGTCGTTATTTTGGACACAACAGTTGCCCTATTGGCCAGCATGATTGTTTTACCTGCCGTGTTTGCCTTTAATTTGGAATCTGGCCAAGGACCCGCGTTATCATTCATTACACTGCCTTTTGTTTTTGAAAAAATGATTGGCGGAAAAATTTTAATGCTTTTGTTTTTTATATTGCTTTTTTTGGGCGCATTGACCTCACTGATTTCCATTTATGAGCCCGCCATCAACTTGATGATGGAAAAATTGAATTTTTCAAGAAAAAAGGCCACAGGATCAGTATTATGTATTAATTTAGCATTGGCCTTGGTCGTGTTGGCCTCTTTTACCAAAAAAATTGATTTTGGAAAAGATTTATTTGATGCCTTTGATTATGTGACTGGCACTTATACTTTGGGGATAATGATATTAGTCTATTGCCTGTTCATGGGGTGGAAAATTTGCCCCAGATTATTGTTAAATCTGCATAATAACGGGGGCTTTTTTAGGGCTTATTTCAGATTTGTATTGAAATGGTTAGCACCGATTGTGCTGATTTTGTTGTTCCTGAGCGCATAAATTCCTTGCGTTTTTGGGGGAAATTTGATATAATGAACGAGTTCGGGAGGTGGCTCAGCTTGGTAGAGCACTACGTTCGGGACGTAGGGG
>DFKU01000038.1:9293-32580 GCA_002373615.1 Alphaproteobacteria bacterium UBA3637
GGTTCAAATCCCATCCTCCCGACCATCTAGGCAAAAGCAGAAAGGAGAATTATTATGACTCAATTATCCTATACAGAAAAAGTTAATCAACTTAAAAAATTATCTAATCCCAATTTTACCAATCGCACCATGTTGATGTTAGCAGGGGCAGAAGATTTTTTAACCCAAGAAAGATATAAAGATGACAGATTTTATATTGATTTGATGTATGATTTGGCGATGCCAGAACTGGCAAAAGATCCGACAAAGCCGTCCAAAGCACTGACCGCACTGGCTTTTAATGGTGCTTTCCGCCTAGAGGATTATCAAAAATTAATTGATGCAGGTAAAAAAGCTTCTGCCAATGAATTAAAGGAATTTTTAACTCAAGAAGTAGATCATGAACCAAAAGAAAAAGTGGTAAATTATCTTTCTTTTCCGATGCTAGCCATGATGACCAAGCATTTAAAACCATGGGAAGCTTCTGATGTTTTATTAATAGAACCCAATTTAATTAAAAAGTGTCTTCCTGACATTCGTTCAAAAACATTTCAAGAATTAATGCCTGAAAATACATATTTGCTTTTACAAAGAAAAGCACCAAAAGAATTGCAAGAGGATTTAAAAATCGGCGATAAAATTCCAACAGGATGGGGCATTTCATTTACTGGAAAAGGAACAACAGACCAAAGTGTGATTATCGGATCCATGGATACCAGAGTAATAGAAGCAATGGCGCATTGGGGTAACGTTAGGGATGTCAGAAAAGTGACGAAACAAACGGGAACTGGCGCCAAGATTCAACAATGGCTTCAAAAAAACAGAACACGTTCTTGACATTTTATAGTCTAGTGAATTGCGCGTTCATTCCGACCAGTTGTAAAAAGCGCCCATATGGGCGTTTTTTTTATAACTGGAATGTGGTGAGAATTGAAGCCACGAAGAAGTGGGTTCAACCGCACAAAAAAGGCGGGTGAAAAGACACCGATTTTATGAAATAAAATTTTTGAAGGTCAGCATCAGCAAAATCCCATCCCGAAACAGTCATTTGTGCAAATTTACGAACTTTTGAAGCAAAAAATCCTTTGTTTTCAATACCCATCCCTCGGGAGGCGAAAACATGAATCCCAGAAATATAAGCAAGAAATAAGTTGCTTTTCTGAAAATAAAATAATATGTTGCAAACATGGAAATAGAAATACAGCATCGAAATATAAATTTAGATTTTTTGAAAGTGATTTGTGCTTTTTTAGTCATTGTTGAACATTTTGGCTCTCAATGTCCATATTTTATAAAAGGCATAACTCCCTTAGCTGTTCCCATATTTATGATTCTTTCTTTTTATTTTCTTATTCAGAAGATTTCCACTATTGATATAGAAAAAAGAGTTTTTAGGATTCTAATCCCATTAATAGGTTGGAGCGTAATATATTCTATCCTTTATCTATTCATCCTAAAGAGAAATATAACAGTATACGATTTTTTATGGCAATCTATAACTGGTCATAGTCCCAAGTTAAATGCAAGTATGTGGTTTTCAAGCGATTTAATTGCTTTAACCTTACTTATATTTATACTTTACAAATACTTCAAAAAATACTTTTTTAAAATAATTTTTTGTTTGTTTTGTCTATCATATCTATTTGAATATTCTGAAATTAATTATATGCTTTTTTCTGATTTAAGGTATGAATTAAAATATCCTTTAGGGAGATTAACGGAAATGATTCCATTTATGGTAGTGGGTATTTTTTTAGGTAAATACGATATTTTGAAGTGCTGTAAAAGTCGGTTCATTTTAGGATGGTTAATTTTATTTCTTTTTACACAAGAATGTATCTTCTTTCCCTCCATAAAAGGATTTGATTACTGTGGTATAAAACTTATTCTACTTGCTGTTTTGATGATTTTATTTTTCAGTTCTATTCCTCAAAAAAGAATCTTTCAAAAATTTGTTTGTGTCCTTGGCAAAAACACTATGGGAATTTACTGCATACATAGATTAGTCGAAGCATTTTTACATCCTTATTTTGGAGGAACACAAAACTTGTTTTACTGCTTATTGATTTTTATTATTTCATGGCTGATTTGTTTCGGAATAAGTAAAATTCCTCTAAAATATATTCACTACCTTGTCAAGTGAGCTCGAAAATTACGCATTCATTTAGACCCGTTATAAAAAAACTATTTACGCCGGCGTAATAAACTGCCGAATCCTCCATCCAGGAAAATAGTCAGAATCAACCACAACCAGGACAAGGACAAAACGCCCAACAGCTTGCAAATAACAAAAATAATTGTAAACATTTATACCTCCTTTACGATAAATACCCCCTCCTTTATAGCATTTTTTTTCAAAAAAAACATCTTTTATTTTTTGATTTAAATTGGGGGTATGGAAAGTTTCTATTTTTCCAAAACACATCCTATTGGGGCGTGATCGGAAGTTTTTTCCCAGCCGCGGATTTCTTGATAAATTTTGGCGGTTTTAACCTGATCTACCAGTCCTTTTGTTGCAAAGAAAAAGTCCAATAAAATACCATGATTGCGTTGCCATGCCCCCCCTTGAAAATCCCAGAAGGAATAAGTATTTGGCTTTGGATTAAACCCGCGAATTAGATTTGTAAGAGGCAATTCGTTCAGTTTTTGAAAAGCATTGCGGACAGGGGGAACCATCAAGCTACTGTCCCGAAAATGATCAGGATTATAGACATCAGAATCCCGTTCAATCACATTGAAATCACCACCAATCAAAACCTCATTTCCTGATTGGATTAAATGGGCAACATAATCCGTAAAAGCCTGCATCCACTTCAATTTATATTCCAGGCGTGAGGTATCAGTTGGATCATTCATAGGGGCTGTCCCATTGGGGACATAAACACTGATGACAATTGTTCCATTAGGAAGTGTTGCTTGAATAAAACGCGCTTGAGGGGAATCAGAAAGGGGCACTTTCGGTAAATCACGAATAACATTTTTTAAAGGCATTTTACTGAGAATCGCCACACCATTATAGGCTTTTTGACCTGAAATCACGGCGTCATATCCCAAAGCTTTAAAATCCAAAAAGGGAAAGTTTTCTTCGGTCGCCTTTATTTCTTGCAATAAAACGATATCAGGTTGATTTTCCTGTAAAAACCGGCTCAACACAGGCATCCTTGAACGAACCGAAGCGACATTCCATGAAATTATTTGTTGCATTTTACTTTCCTTTTTGTTAATGTTAAAAACATGATGAAAAAATTATCTTTACTCTTGCCCTTATTATCCTTGCTTTTTACCCAAAATGCAAGTGCTTTTTGTGAATCGGCCAGTACGCGCGTTTCCATCACAACCAACCCAGGAAATGTCAGGTACATTACGACCCGTTCCAAGCATGACTTTATTCATTCTGCGCCCACTCCTGTTTCACCAAATACTTTGGGGTTAACTATTTCACACATGACGGTGAAAGGGGATGCAATTCCAAATGTTGAAATTGAAGATGGGAAAATGTGCGTCAGCTTGGGAACTTTGAATATAAAAATGGAAAATGACGAACTGACTGTTTTTATTGATAAAAAATACAAACCCAGCAGTTGTGAATATCAGGTCATCAAAAATCACGAAAATTATCATGTGGCTGTGGCACAACAGGCTATGACTTTTTTTAAGCCAGACGTTGAAGCTCAAATCCATAAATCACTAAAAAAAATAAAACCTAAGATTGTGCAAAATGCCACAGAGCGTGACCGTGTATTAAAGGAACAATTTAACCAAGTTATGAACGATTTAAAACCCTTGATTGATCATATTAATAAGAAAACTGCCGAGAAAAATTACCAAATTGACACACCTGAATCTTATGCCAGAACGCGTGCCTTGTGCAAAAATTGGTAATTAATTACTTGCTTTTTTTTAAAAAAAAGGCTAGCTTAACCTTATCAACAAAAAAACGAAAGGAAATACAATGCGTAATATTGGTGAATTAATGGCAAAAGCCCATCAAGTACAATCTCAAATGACAATTTTGCAATCCAAAATGGCAGAACAAGAATTTGAAGGAAATGCTGCGGGTGGGGCTGTGACTGTTGTTTTAACAGGAAAAGGTAATGCTGTCCGTGTACATGTGGATAAATCCGTTGTGGATGATGTGGATACTTTGCAAGATTTATTAGTGGTTGCCATCAATGATTCTCGTGAAAAATCAGAAAATTATTTAAATTCTGAAATGCAAAAGATGCAGGCTTCTTTGGGATTACCCCCAAACTTTAAGTTACCCTTTTAAGTATGCCCGCCAAAGAAATAGAACGTTTGATTGGCATTTTTGCCACTTTGCCGACCATGGGCCCCAGATCGGCGAGGCGTGCTGTTTTATCCCTGCTTAATCAACCAAAAGTTCGTATTGAACCCATGATTCAGACCCTGCAAGAGGTGTTGGATAAGGTGCAAGAATGTCCCATTTGTGGGAATATGGATACGGGGGCGCCCTGCTCTGTGTGTTCTGATACGCGTCGCGATAAAAAGCAACTCTGCGTGGTACAGGATATTGCCGATTTGTGGGCTTTGGAAAGGGCGGGGATTTTTCATGGGGTTTATCATGTGTTGGGCGGTGTTTTATCGGCCATCAATGGGGTTGGGCCGGAGGAATTACGGCTTTCACAATTAGTGGAGCGGGTGCAAGGGGGCGAAGTAGAAGAAATTATTTTGGCCCTGCCAGCCACAGTGGATGGGCAAACAACAGCGCATTATGTGGCGCAACGAATCGAAAAGTATCCTGTTAAGGTGACGACTTTGGCGCGTGGAGTACCTGTGGGCGGGGAGCTGGATTATTTGGATGACGGAACGCTTCAAATGGCCCTGAAATCCCGCAGAAGTTTATAAAAAAATCCCCGACCATTTGGCGGGGATATTTTTTGTCATCCTGAACAAAAGTGAAGGATCTTGCCACACTTGGTCATCAGATTCTTCGCATACGTTCAGAATGACAGGTGCCCCTTACTCACACAGAGCGGAGGCGATGCCGGAGTAGCGACCGCCGCTGGCGTAGACGTTCCCGCGGCCCACGTAGAACGCGAGGCAGGAATTACTACCATAGGTTGTGGAGTAGTTTCCCCAATCACAATCCCATTGTACCAATCCATCTAACCAATAATAACCATCATTTGGTAAGGCAGAACAAGAATTACCCATAGAGCAATCACTTGGAACATTGACCAATCGACCATGCGTGACGAGACCGTCTCTGCCCAACGCTGCACAATAATTCACCGCGGCATCCCAACTGGCCACAGGACTTGGGCTGGCTTTATAACTACCCTTTGTGTTGGGGGTGCCCAATGCGGCTACGCTTCCTGACCCTGGGGTATAGGTATCTGTTCCACACCACTCGTCATTATCGGTTGTTCCCCCTGCAATTGAGCAATAATAGCCCTCGCATACCGTGGAATTATCATCGCAATCATCTCCAATGGTTCTGGAACATGTCGGCGCTACCACACATGTACCATTATTACAGGTGCCAGCTCCTGAATTACACGAATTCCCATCTTGACTGCTGTCGGCTACATAACTGCCAGTATCCGTATCACATGTTTGACATTCAGGCGTTGTCCCTGAACAGGTACAATCAGCACCAGTATCGACACACGTGTTGGAACCCGTGCAGTACTTCCCTGGGCAATGATCTGGATCGCCATTATAATCACTCGCCTTTTCTGTGGTGGACATATCGTCATTAAAGGTGAGCTGAACCGTGGCATTATCCGCACAGGTGGCTGGGGCAAATTTACGAATAACTGGGCCCATCGCATTCTTCATTTGTTGACAGACCGCCTCAGCAACCCCTGTAATCGTTAAAGTGAATTGTTTGTTAGCTGTATCATAATCCACCGTTTCGCTAAAATTCAATCTGGTGTTTTCGGTACCAAATTCTGAAATGGAAAGTGTCTCCCGTTCTTGCAGGACTTGAGCCGCCACCACTGTGGCGCGTTTACTGGCCTCATTGAGGAGTTCGTTCGCGCGGTGTTTATTCATAGCATTATTATAGCCCGCGATTCCTGCGACACTCAAGACGCCCATTACAGCCAGGACGCCCAGCATTTCCACCATACTGCGACCTTGTTCACATTTTAATAAATTAGTTTTCTTCATTTTTGGTTCTTTCATTTAAAAAATCGCCGTGATGCTTTAGCGACTGGACGTTAGAACCTATCTTTTCATAATTATAGTACGGCATATTCAGCCGACGGCCTTATTCTGCCGTCATCCAGCCAGTGGCTGGGAAAAACTATTTTCTCAGACGAATCCGAGGCATGAAAAGTAGGGAGTTCTACGTCCCACAAGGTGGCATCACCGCTAAACACCTTGCTCTTTTAGCATAAAAAATTTATCATCAAATTGCAATAGTTTATTTTCTTAAAAGGACTCTTATCTTAAAAAAAAGAAAAAACGCTGATAAAATTCCAGCGTTTTTTTAAATTTCATTAACAGGTCTATCCCTTGTTTAAAACCTTTTGAATGGGGGCATAGGATAAGCGATGTTCTGGACTGACACCAAAGCGAATCAAGCCTTCCATATGGGCTTTTGTGCCATAGCCTGCATTTTTTTCCCAGCCATAATAAGGATATTTCTTGGCAAGATCCTTCATAATCCTGTCACGCGTGACTTTGGCCAAAATACTGGCCGCTGCAATGGACAGGCTTTTAGCATCACCATCAACAATCACTTGTTTTTTTATCTTCCAATTCGGGGAACGATTCCCATCAATCAAGACGATTTCCGGACGAAACCCCTTTTGTATCACCTGATCCAGCGCACGTCGCATCGCCAAAAAAGTAGCCTGTAAAATATTGATGTCATCAATTTCTTTGGCAGAAGCTTGACCTATCCCCCAAACAGGGGTTGCTTGCATAATTTCATCAAACAGCTTTTCACGTTTAAGTCGCGGTAATTTTTTAGAATCATCAATTTGACGCGCCAATTCCACCGGGCACTTTAAATCAGGCCACCCCACGCAGGCCGCCACGACCGGCCCACACCACGGGCCACGCCCCGCTTCATCCAAACCCACAACCAGGCCTGACGTTGTTGCACTTCGTTCACAATAAAAATCTGGCATATTAACCTTTCAAACGCCCGCAAATTTCTTCATAAGGCATTAAATGTGAAATGGGACCTAAGCCCGCCACCGTTGGTCTTTGACGAAACAAATTTTCCGCACATTCGGATAAATCCGCCATCGACACTTTTTTAATTTCCGACAAAATTTCTTTTGCAGACATGACTCGCCCAAAGTGCAGCATCATACGCGCATTTTTATCGGCATGAGAAGAAGGATTTTCATCCTGCATCACAAGACGCGCCTTGATTTGTGTTTTTGCGCGATCAATTTCTGTTTGTGTGAGGGTGGCAGAAAACTTTTTAATTTCATCACAGAGTACCGGCATCAATTCTGCCACTTGTTTTTCACCTGTTCCTGCATAAATACTGAACATACCCGTATCGGCATCAGATTCAGAAGACGCATGCACCGTATAAACAAGGCCTCGTTTTTCACGAATTTCTTGGAAAAGACGTGAGGTCATACCGCCCCCCAAAATTACAGCCAACACCTTCATTGTCCAATAATTTTGGGCGCCATAAGGAACGCCTTCAAAGCCCAGTAAAAGATTAACCTGTTCATGGGCGGTTTTTTCATAGCTAAAGCCCCCCACGTAATGGGCCGGTTCTGCTGCTTTTCCCGCATGCGTATTCAAATCCCCATAAAGCCTTTCGCATTTTTCCACAAAAGCATCATGATCCACTGCCCCGGAAGCGCTGATAATCACGCGATCAGAGGTATATTGGCGATGCATATATTCCAACATTTTTTGGGACGTCATATCGCGAATAATTTCTTCTTTTCCTCCGATACTACGGCCAAAGGGTTGATTGGGGTAAGCCGTCTTTTCAAAATTTTCCTCCACAACGGCTTCGGGTTGGTCTTTATACATATTGATTTCTTGGATAATCACACCCTTTTCGGTATCCAGTTCCTTTTTGTCCATAGAAGCATGTTGAAAAATATCCGATATAATATCAAGACCTGTGTCCATGTCTTCTTTCAAAAGACGCACATAATAACCCGTCATATCCTTGCCCGTAAAGGCGTTCATGTAGCCCCCCACATTTTCAATAGCAAGCGCTATATCCAATGCAGAACGTGTGGTTGTTCCCTTAAAGGCCATATGTTCCAAAAAGTGAGAAATACCATTTTCTGATTCAGTTTCAAAGCGAGAACCCACGCCTACCCACGTTCCCAAAGAAACAGTATCCACATGCGACAATTTTTCGGTAACCACTCGGGCACCGTTTTTTAATGTAGTAATTTTAATCATCTAGCGGCTCCAAATATAAGATTTTTAAAAATTTTGTTTTAAAGTTATTCCACTTTTCTTTGATATTATCCCAATCCCAATCCACCAATTTAGGTTCTTGTCCCGGATATCCCTGATACGAACGTGAAGAAGCAGTATCAAGATGATAACCTTTTTCAGAAACAAAATCTGTCGGAATCGGACGCGGTAATTCAATGGACCGTTGATCCGAAATTTTCATCAAGACATATCCTGTTCCACCCCCAAGAACGTCCCCTTTAACCATTGAATGATAGGATGCCCCTAAATATCCTTTATCTAAATTCATATAGTCCACAGTAAAGTGCATCTTCACATTTGTTTCCCCCAATTCTGTCATTTGGCAATTGAAATCTGGGGAATCTAACAAGTAATCCTCTTGATCGGAGACAGAAAATGAAAGAGTGCTGTTGGCAGGCTTGCAACTTGGGTAATACTGATTGGCCTGAATCTGATAATCTAACAGCAATTGAAGTGAATCATTAGAAGGTTGAACCTGCAAAATTCTGATGAATGGAATTTGAAATTGAACAGACATCCAATTCGTTTGACCAGAAAAAACAATCGGTGTATCTCCCAAACAAGTTTTGGTATAAGGGTCAGCTTCACATAATACCAATTCTTTTTGTTTTCCAGAAAAGACTTGTCCTAAGGCATCTAATATTTCGGCAGAATCATATTTCTTGGATGGCTGACACGCATATTTATTACAAATAGTCATCCCCGCTATGGAAGAGGTTGAAAGCAACAAAAGAGCCCCAAAAATAATTCCTTTTTTCATCATCAGATCTGCCTTTACATAAATCTTATTCTTATACTAGCGATAAAAAAATTAAATTGCAAGTATTTTTATTTCATCGCGGTATTGCCACAGGGAAAGTGCCGCTATGGCAGCTGTTTCAGCCCGTAATATTGTGTTTCCCAAATGCCAAGAAATGGCTTTTGATTGTTGAAATAGTTCTTGCTCTTTTTCTGACCAACCACCTTCAGGACCAATAAAAAAGGCTGGAGGTAATTTTTCCATTTTACCATCCGTTTTTCCCCGTTCTGAAAGCCAAACAAGTTGTATTTTATCGGATAATTTTTCAATAACTTTTTGTAAAGATTCTGGTGCGAAAAGGATGGGAATATCGTTGCGTTCACATTGTTCGCAAGCTTCCACAATAATAGAGCGCAAGCGTTCCATATTGATGCGTTCATTATTGGACCTGTCCGCTTGAATCAAGTGAATTTGGGTGACCCCTAATTCTGTCGCCTTTTGAAGGGCAAGTACCAAAGGATCCCGTTTAATAAGTGCCATGCATAAAATACATTCGGAACGGGTTTGTTGAGGCAAAATTTGTTTTTGTGGAAGTACATACCAATCTTTTTTTTGTTTTTGTAAAACACCATTCCAATCACCTTGTTCGCCATTAAAGCAAATAACCTCATCCCCTTCGGCAAGGCGCATCACGTGCGTTAAGTAGTGACTTTGTGGAGCCGACAAAGCTATTTCTTGATTTTTGTCAAAATGAGAATCCAAAAACAAACGAATCATTTTTTCACCTTTATCAAAACAGCGGTAATATCATCATCCGGAGGATTCGGGGCAAATTTAAAGAAAGCATTCATCAGTTCTTTAACTGATAAATTTGCACTTGTCTTTTTTAAATATGGAAGAACCATTTTTTTTAAACCTTGCAATCCCAAGCGTTTGCCTTCTGGATTAGAAGTTTCTGTCAAAGCATCACTATAAAGCAGAAGTCCATCTTCTGAACGCAATTTCAGTTTATAATTCTTATATGTGGGTTTTTTGCTGATTCCCAAAGGCATACCTTCAGTATGCAAAACAGATTCTTTACCATTCACCAATACCAAAGGATTGGGCGCCCCTGCCCCCGAATAAGTAAGTGTTTTTTTGGCCTTATCCCAGACCCCCATAAAAAGCGTGGCAAACTGGCCACGAGGCAGCAAATCATTTAACTGAGTATTAAGTGTTTTTAAAAATTTTGCAGGATTCAATTCTTCTTTATTAAGCTGAGAAATCAAGGCATGCAAGCGAAAAGTATTCAAGGCTGCCGCCACCCCATGTCCCGAAAAATCACAGATATAAATACCCAATTGTGTATCGGAAACAGGGAACATCTGCCAAAAATCCCCCCCCAAAACAGAGGATGGGAAAAAATATTGGCCAATATCTAATTTATATTTAGACAAAGCCCGATCCAAACGTTCACGGGTAGGCAATAATCCCACCTGCATTTTTTGAGCAGCCAACAGTTCTTCTTCAATTTGTGCCAGTTGATCTTGCAGATGTTGAATGAGTAGGTGATTTTCCAAATGAACCCGCACACGCGCAAAAAATTCCAAAGGATTGACGGGTTTTGTAATAAAATCGGTTGCCCCTGAACTGAATGTTTTTTCACGTGTTTCGCGACTGTCCACCGCTGTCTGAATAAGAACGGGGATATTCCGTGTTTTAGAATCCACTTTTAATTGATGCAATACTTCGTACCCATTCATACGGGGCATTGCAATATCCAGAATAATCAAATCAGGAAGAAAGGATTCTATTTTTTTAAGGCCTTCCACCCCATCACTGGCAACCTCAATTTTTGTAATCCCCATCACATTCAAAAGGCGGCTTAAAACTGTTTGGTTGCTGAGGTTATCTTCCATAATTAAAACGGAGCAAGTAGAAAGGTCTGGACTCACCGAATTATCACCCCCAGAAGGATCTTGATTGGCATCAGCATAATGTTCCAGCCAACGCGAAGCTTGGGAATCTTCCAACAAAAAGGAAAGCGTAATTTCACGCCCAAAATCGTCAATCGTACATGAATCAGCGGTCCCGGCAATAATACGTAAACCACGGCCCGACTTATCACGTATTTTTTCCTTGGCTAATTTATTCATGGGCTCATATCCGGCCCCTTCATCCCGAATTTTAATTTCCAGTTTTTTCTTATCCCAAGATGCCATAATGCTGATGGATTTGTGGGCGTATTCAGGATCTTTCAAGCGTTCATGAAGCAGGCGCGCATATTCTACAAAGTCACGTGCCGATTGACGCATAGAGCTGTTCACACGTAAATTGCCGTGAATAAGTCCATTCACAATGGATTCATGCATGGCAAAATGAATGCCTTCAAATTGTGATTTGGAAAAATGAAGACGGCGATTCAAAGCGCGCGTAAAAATTTCAGCAATATTGGTAGAATAAATAACAGGACAAGTGAGCAAAAAGCTGAGACTGTTGGGAAGGGCAATCTTTGCCATTTTCTTGATAAAGGAAAGAACTGATTCTTCACGTGCTTTAATATCAATTAAAGCTGAAATGGGCATAAAGAAATGTTCAGTGAGTTTATCTTCCGTAAAGCGTCCTGCTAACACAGCTAAATTTTTGGGAAAACGTTGCTGAAGACCATTTTTAAACAGAGGTTCCCCAATGCCAGGCCATGTTTTAATATGGGCACGTTCAGCCAACTTATACACAGACTTGACTGGTACCTTATCCCCTGTTAAATAAATCACTTAAATCCCCCCTTTTTTTGTTTTAGAATAAAAACTTTTGTGCTTCAGCTAATTCTTCCGGTGTATTGATGTCCGCCGGTGCATCTTCAATCAATTTGATAGAAGGCACAATCAGTGCATAAATGGACATACCTTGTTCCAAGGCACGTAATTGTTCCAACTTTTCAATATTTTCCAATACCCCCACAGGACTTTTAACAAATGCCTCTAGGGCTTTACGCTTATACACATAAATTCCGATATGCCAATAAGCAAAATTAAATTCTGGCTTTTCATCCCGATTAAAGGGGATAGGAGAACGAGAAAAGTATAGAGCTCTGCCACACTCTTCCCCGTCACGAAGTCCCAGCGCTATTTTAACCGTTGCGGGATTTTTAATTTGTTCCGGATCAGTGATTTTTTTACCCACAGTCATCCAATCAGCACCCGTTTTTTCTAACAAATTCACCAAACGTAAATTCAAGGCAGGATCCACATTGATGCCATCCCCTTGGAAATTCACAACCGTATCATATTTTTCACCTTTGGGATCAATTTCATTCATGGCTGCCACAATGCGATCTGTGCCAGAAGGAAGCGACGCATCCGTTAAAATGGCCTTTGCCCCAAAGGTTTTTGCCAAATCCACAATTTCTTTATCGCCGGCCGCAATATAGACATCTTCGGCCGGATGAACTTTGATTGCATGTTCATAAACATGTTGAATCAGTGTTTTCCCATTTATCATCGCTAAAGGCTTGTTCGGCAAACGGGTGGACTTTAAACGTGTCGGAATTAAAACAGCAACTTTAGACATTTGGTTCTCCTTGTTTTTGCTCTGAGGGAGTGGGCGGAACTGATTCCTGAGGAGTTGATTGAACCACCGGCGGAACAACAGGAGCAGCCATTTGAGTTGGAGCTGTAACAGGCTGGGGTTGTTGTACCGAAGGCGCTTGTACAATTGGTTTTGGTTCAATAACAGGCTGAGGCGTTTGTACGACAGGAGTTTGCTGTACAACCGGCTTTTGTTCCGATTCCTGAGCAGATGACACAGGGGTAACATCAGGTTGAGAAACATTTTCTTGTGTCGCTCCTTTTGCCGAAAATCCAATGGCATGAGAAACATTTGGAAAGTGCTTATCTTGTAAAATACGAAGTAAATTTTTATGAATATCCGCTATACAATTAGGCCCTGCAAAGGTTAAGGTTGCGGTATCCAGTTGAATCATAGAGGCACCTGCAGAAATTTGTTCAAAGGCATCTTCTGCTGAAAAAACACCCCCACACCCCACAATTACAAGCTGCCCCTTTGTCGCTTCGTATATTTGGCGAATTAAATTAACAGTCTGTTCTTTAATCAAAGCCCCTGTTAACATTCCCACATGTTCTTCCTTCATTCCAGGAAGTTGTAAAAGTGTATTCTTTGCCATGGAAAGAGGACCTGCAACCACAACACCATCTGCTCCTCCATCCATTAAATTACGAGCAACCAAAGGAATTTCTTTGGCATTCAAATCCAAAGGAATTTTTACCAAAATAGGCGGCGTTTGAATAGGAGCTGCAATACGCACCGCTTCCTTCACAGCTTTAATCATCGGCACCATTATGGACGCGTCCACAACCAACATAGAAAGTTCCGAATTGGGATGTGACAGATCTAAAGTGATAAAGTCACAGTAAGGAGCAACCTTTTGACTCATCAAAACAAATTCTTCCTGATAGGTAAAATGGCGTCCTTGCTTAATATTTTGATCTTCTGATTCAGCCGGAATAGCCAAGTCTACCCCCACATAATGAGGCAAATAACGACGCTTTACAAACCAAGGAATCATTTTCATCAATCCGGGATTACGAAAACCCAAACTTTGAACCAAAATAGATTTTTCTTTTCTGAAATAATAGGTCTGTTTTTGTGGCAGTTCTTTTTCCAATGTGTAAGGACCAAAAGTACCAAAACCATACCCAATCTGCATTAAGCGATCAATAACATTCCCTTTTTTGTCCACACCATCAGCAATACCAATAGGTGTGTTAAAAGTATGCCCCCATACTTTAATAGATAAAACGGGATCGCGCATGATGGTTTTTCCGAATGAACCGTCACGTAACCCTAAGTACATCAATTTATGCGCCCAACTGGGACTGATACGCAATACAATCCACCAAAACAAACGAAATAGAATGCTTCCAGATACAGATTTATTCTCTCCTGTCATTTTATACCCCCTCTTTATATTTAATTTTTAATTCTTCTTTGCGTTCTGGTGTTATTTTTTGGAATAACGGTTCTGGCGCAGTGAAAGAATCCCCTTCTTTTAAAGTCTTCAATAAATCTTCAGCTTTGTCAGTTGGCCAAGCAAAATCTTGTTTTCCAAACAAGGAGAGCATTTCTGCCGCCTTTGCCGGCATAACAGGCGCCGATAACACACCAAATAAATGAATTAAGTTCAATCCCGTATTTAAGATAGTGGCAGCACGCGCTTTATCCACTTTTACGGCCTTCCAGGGCTCTGTTTTGGCAATATAGTTATTACCACTGACCCAAATTTCACGCAAATCGGCCAAAGCCTTACGAAATTCAATAGCTTCCATATGATTCGTATATTGTTTAATTAAGCGATCCAATTCATCATACAATTCTTTTTCATTTTCCGTCAGTTCGCCCAAAGCCGGCACAGTAGTCCCAAAGTCCTTTACCGTCATCTTTGTCACGCGGTTAATAAAATTCCCCAACACGTCGTTTAAGTCTTTATTGACGGTGGCCGTAAAACTTTCAAATGAAAAAACAGAATCGTCCGATTCCGGAGAATTGGCGGGAATCCAATAGCGCCAATAATCCGCAGGAAATTCGGTCAAGGCATCATCCAAAAACACCCCACGATGCTCGGATTTAGAAATCTTACCCCCTGCAAAATTCAGCCAGCTGGTTGCCTTTAAAAAAGACACCTGCGTCCATGGTTCCTTGGACCCAAACAACATGGCCGGAAAAATAATGGAATGAAAAGGAATATTATCTTTTCCAATAAATTCGGTATGCCACACATTTTCGGGGTTCAACCACCAATCCTCCCAATGGCGATTTTTGGGATCCTTATCTGCCCATTCTTTGGTAATCCCGATATATCCAATCGGCGCATCAAACCAACAATAAAAAACTTTATCATCATAACCAGCTTTTGGCACCGGAAAACCATTTTTGATATCACGCGTAATGCCACGGGGTTGCAACCCTTCCTTTAACCATTTTTTAGCGGTTGTGTAGGCAATATCTGACCAAATACCTTTTTTGCTTTCCACCCATGAATCAATTTGACTTTGCATTTTATCCAAATCAATGAATAAATTTTGCGTTTCTTTAAAAATGATATTGTGACTGCCCGAAATGGTACTATACGGATTTTTAAGTTCTTCTGGTTCCAATAATTTTGTACAATGTTCGCATTGATCTCCTCTGGCTTTTTCATAGCCGCAATAGGGGCAAGTCCCCCCCACTTGGCTATCCGCCAAAAATTGATTATCATCCGCGCAAAAGGGACGCTTTGTCGTCTTGGATGAAATGTAGCCATTTTTATCCAATCCTTCAAAGATACGATAGGTCATTTCCTTGTTTTCTTCGGAATCCGTGTTTCCGTAAGCATCAAAGGATAAATTAAAGCCTTCATAAATCTTGGTATGCAGATCATGATACTTTTTAATGTATTCTTTATAGGTAATCCCTTCTTCTGCCGCAGCAACTTCCATTTTTGTGCCGTGGACATCAGTTCCACCCACAAACAAAACATCTTCACCTTTGGCACGTAAAAAGCGAGCATAAATATCGGCATTGAGCATCGCCCCAGCCAAATGGCCAATATGGGGAGCTCCGTTTATATAAGTCAAGGCACTGGTAATCAAATATTTCTTTCTCATTTAAAAACTCCTTTTTTATTCATTTTATCCAAAATAAAAAGAAAGTGCAAGCATAGTTTTAAAAAGTCTTGATTTTTTCTTTCAAAAAGCGTATAATAGGGTCAGTTTAAGCGTTAAAACTTTCTGGAAAGGATAATTAAATGGCACGCGTTACTGTTGAAGAATGTATTAAAAAAGTTCCCAATCACTTTAATTTAGTTTTGTTAGCCGCTGGTCGGACAAAGTCTTTGGAGGCCGGAATTACCCCTACTTTGCCACGTGAAGATGACAAAAATACTGTGTTGGCTTTACGTGAAATTGAAGCAGGCACCGTGGATACAAAGCAATTAAATGAAAACGTTATTGCAAATATGCAAAAATTTGCCATTTCTCAAGAAGAAGGCATGGAAGCGGAAGATTTGAAGGAAGTGGATGCTGAATTGGCGGGTGAATCCCCCATGTATGCGGATACTGAATTCGTTGGCTCCGATGCTTTCCAAGTCGTACACGACGATCAAGTAGAATCATAACATTCATTAAAGCGCAACCAAGGGGGAAGGGATGCGTCAATATGAGCTGATTGAAAAGGTAAAATCTTACGATAAAAATGCGGATGAAGAGGCATTGGCGCGGGCCTATGTTCTGGCCAGCAAGGTGCATCATGA
Source organism: Alphaproteobacteria bacterium UBA3637 (assembly GCA_002373615.1). Classification (GTDB taxonomy): domain Bacteria; phylum Pseudomonadota; class Alphaproteobacteria; order CAAHEQ01; family UBA3637; genus UBA3637. The sequence goes on from DFKU01000038.1 coordinate 25,697, forward strand.
TCAAAAAAGGGAATCCGGGGAACCTTATTTTTATCATCCCACTTCCGTGGCTCAGATTTTAACCGAATATAAAATGGATGCAAACACTATCATTGCGGCTCTTTTACACGATACCGTAGAAGATACCCCCACGGCCTATGAAGACATTGAGATATTGTTTGGAAAAGACATTGCAAATTTGGTTGAAGGGGTGACAAAATTATCGAAAATTCAGCTAATCAATGAAGATGCAAAGCAGGCCCAGAATTTTCAAGAGCTGGTGTTGGCCACCAGTAAAGATATTCGTATTTTAATGATTAAAATGGCAGATAGGTTACATAATATGCGCACCCTGTATTGCTGTAAAAATCCGGAAAAAAGGAAACGCGTTGCCAATGAAACTTTGGAAATTTACATTCCTTTGGCAGAACGCATTGGTATGCATAAAATTCAAACTGAAATGGAAGATATTGCCTTTCAAACACTGTATCCAGAAGCTTATGAAAAAATTCAAAAAGAACTGCAAGATACCAAAGCTAAAGGAAAAATAAAATTAGGAAAATTGATTCGCCAGATAAAAACTCTTCTTACAAAAAATCACATCAAAACTGAAGTGATCGGTCGCACAAAAATGCCCTATTCCATTTGGAAAAAGTTGCAAAAACATCATGATTCCATAGAAGAAATTTTTGATTTGACAGGGCTTAGGATTTTGGTCAAATCTATCCCCAAATGCTACCAAGCTTTAGGGATTATTCATACCCACTTTAAAATGATTCCCGGGGGACGTTTTAAAGATTATATTTCCACCCCCAAAGACAGCGGATATCGTTCCATTCATACCAGTGTTATTGGACCTGATAACCAGCGCTTAGAAATTCAAATCAGAACTTTTGAGATGAATGAAGAAGCTGAATTTGGGGTGGCTGCCCATTGGGAATATAAAGAAGGAACCAATAGAGATGCCAAAAAATATGCCTGGATGCGCGAGTTATTGAATTTGATTAAATCATCTAAAAACCCAAAGGAATTTTTGGAACGCACCAAAATATCGCTTTATCAAGACAAGATTTTTTGTTTTTCTGAAAAAGGGGCAGTCTATTCTCTACCCAAAGGGGCAACTGTGCGAGATTATGCGTATCTGTTTGGCGTTGAAGTTGGAAACAGCTGTATCGGTGCCATCATCAATGGACAGAAAAAAAATCCCAATGATGTCTTACAGGATGGGGAATCTGTCCAATTATTAAATAGCAAAAAGGGGCTTGTTAATCCCAAATGGCTAACCGAACTAACAACGGCCAATGCAAAGGCTTTGCTTTCAGCCTATTTACGCGCTCAAGAAATTCAAAAAATGGAAAAGAGAGTCAGAAAAGAATTGGAAAAGCAAGCGGATAATTATCACTTTACTTTCCAAGAAAATGATTTGTTACGTGCCGCACACCAATTAAATTATAAAACAGTCAGTGATTTATTAGCAGATTTAAATCAGAAAAAAATTTCCTATTCAGATGTTTTGCATACCATGCATCCCGAAATTCAAACTTCACTTTATCAGCGTACTTTAAATTTATTCAAAAAATGGACAGAGCGTCCACAAACCGCTCCCATTTTAGGATTAAAAGCAGAGGATAAGTTTACTTTGGCCCCTTGTTGTCATCCTGTGGTAGGGGAATCCATTGTTGCCATTCGGCAGAAAAAGAACAACTATGTGATTCACACGCGCGAATGCCCCACTTTAAGTAAATATAAAAAATATCCGGACAAATGGCTGGCAGTTGAATGGAATCTATCCCCTAACAATAATAATCCTCAACCTGCGCGATTGAAAATTATTTGGAAAACAGGGCCTGCGACCATGGGGCATGTGTTAAATCTTTTGAATCGCGGCAAAGCAGATGTGTTGCACATGAATACTTTGGCGCAATCCGATAAAGCCACAGAAATTATGGCAGATATCCAAGTGAAAGATCAAAAGCATTTGAATAAAATTTTGGATACCCTGAAACAACAGGAAAAAATTATTTCGGTGAAAAGGGAAAATGGTAAATGATATTAGGCATTGGAACAGATGTAATTGAAATAAAGCACCTAAAAGAGGCCATCAAAAAAAACCCAAAAATAATTGAACGGCTTTTTACCCCAACAGAAAGAAAACGCGCCCAAAAATTATCACAGGAAAGAAAAATGAGTTTTTATGCCAAACGATTTTCAGGGAAAGAGGCTATTTCAAAAGCCTGCGGAACTGGCATTGGGGGCAATATTTCTTGGTTGGATTTAGAAATTTCAAATAATCAGCAAGGGGCGCCTGTGGTCACACTTTCCGAAAACGCTATGAAATTTTTAAAAAAGAAATTTAAAACAAAAAATATCAGAGTCTTTATTTCCTTAAGCGATGAAAAAGACTTTGCTTTGGCGTTTTGCGTTTTAACAAAATAACACTTGCATTTCCATAAAAAACCAGATAAGATACCTTTTGAAGCGGCATGAAAGCCGTTTCGGCGGACTAGAATCCGTATTTCATGAGTACAGTGTTGGCTGAATTTTAGGCCGACAGATTGCCAAAGGCCACAGGGCCGGATGGCGGTCGAATAGCCATTGCGGTCAATAGGCTGCACTACTTCTGTACTTGTAGGATTCTAGCATCCGGTCGCTTATCGTCAAGCGACAATTTTTAACATTTAACAAAGGAGTAGAAAAATGACGAAAAAATTATGTTTAAAAAATGAAACAGGACTGCACACCCCCATTTGTCATTGCGAGGGCTTTAGCCCGTGGCAATCAAATGAGATTGCTTCACATTCGTTCGCAATGACGAGTGAGTGTGGGCGTTCTGCCCTTATCTGTCATCCTGAGGTTTTAACCGAAGGATCCATAGATTCTTCACATTCGTTCAGAATGACACAATGTGAAACTGGTCGCAGTATGATAGAAATGCTGGGGGTGCTGGCCGTGATGGGGGTACTCTCTGTCGCAGGAATTGCGGGCTATAATTCCGCCATGAACAAGCATCGGGCCAATGAACTCCTCAATGAGGCCAGTAAACGCGCGGTTGTCGTGGCGGGGCAATTCCTGAATCGCGACACGGCCAGTTTGGCGGAATTTTCAGGCCATAATTCTGTGGCAGGGGCAACCTTTACGGATACCACAGCTACAAAAGATGCGAACAATCAATTTACTCTCACCATCACAGGCGTTTCTGAGGCCGTGTGTAATCACATGCAGAACATGAAAACGGCCTTGATTCAAAAATTTGAGCCCAGTGACTGCGCCACCACCGCCACAGTTAAACTCACCTACAATGCTGATTTATCAGTGGAAAACTCTTCCGCCCCTTCAGGTGGAAACGAATCGGGGACAACTACTCCACAAAGCCCCACCTGTGATCCTGAATGTACAGGGGGAAGGGAATGTGTTGCCGATAATACCTGTGCTTGCCCCGACGACAAACCAATTTGGAACGGAAGCGAATGTCAAGTCAAAGCAACTTGTGATGCCGGTCAATACTATTTTGTTGGTTCAAATTTTTGTGACGAAGAACAGGTGTGTGATGAGGCTGTTCAATATAGTAATTACACGAAAAATACCACTAACAAGACGTGTACTTGTCCGTCCGGGACATACGGATACCTCTGGATGGACTCCTCCTATGACTGTTGTCCAGAGGGATATCCTATTATTATGGGGAAATGTGCTACGTCAAAGACCTGCGATGGTACCTGGTATTGCAATGGGGAATTGGATGATAATGGAAATTGTATTGATAATGTTGAATGTTGTGAGGGAGAAGTAATAACTGAAGGAAACTGGCAAGAATGTCTCAATTGTAAGGAAGGCGAGAAAGTTTATTGCGCTGATGTGACTGCTTGCATGGGTGCGCTTTCATGTTGTGACGGAAATGTCGTTACTTTCAGTGATGGTTCCTGGCGTGGTTGTTGTCCGGCCGAAGTGACCGCCTGGGATCCGGAAAAGTGTACTTCACCTGTTCCGAAAGAATATTGGTAAAATAAAATCCCCACTGTTTTGGCGGGGATAATTTAACAAGATTCTGAATCAGGTTCAGAATGACTTATTTTTTTAATTCGCTGGTGCAGTGCGGACAACGTGTGGCACCCACAGGAATTTTTGTGCAGCAATAAGGGCATTCCTTTTCGGTGGGGGCTGCAGCCGCCGCTGCCTTTTCTTCTGCCCGTTCCATCTTAGCACGCACAGTATTGATGGCTTTCACCAGCAAAAACACTGCAAAGGCCACAATGATAAAACTGATGACATTATTTAAAAAGGCACCATAGTTGATGGTCGCCGCATCAGGGGCTGATCCCAAAGCAATTTTTAAATTTGAAAAATCAACTTTCCCAAGCAACATACCCAAGGGGGGCATCATGACATCCTTCACCAGGCTGTCCACAATTTTCCCAAAGCTGGCCCCGATAATGATACCGACGGCCATATCCAGCACATTGCCTTTTAACGCAAAAGTTTTAAATTCTTTCATTACATTTTTTAACATTTTTTACTCCTTAATTTAAATTAAACAAATCCGCAAATTTTAATTGCAGCCCAATCATCAGGTTTGATCCTGTTTTATCGGTGCCACGCGCCTGTCCTCTGCGGTAACTGACATACGGCGCAAATGCCAAAGTATCAGTGAGGCTCACTTCCATTTTGGCGGTTAAATCCAAATCATATTTTAAATCTGTTGCCACATATTTTGAATACGAAAAATAGTCGGTGTATTTCGCGGTTCCCGTCAATTTTACCCCTTCACGAATGGGATATTCAGCCCGTGCGCCCACTTCCCAAGCGAGTTTCGTATTTTTATCATGGGAATAGGTAAAATCATATTCTTCCACCAAAGCACCATAAAGCTCTTTGATATATTCGCCTTCAAACATTTTCAAGCCTTCACGCCCCGAAATAACTTTATATCTGGGGGAATCTTGGTTGGCGGTAAATTCCGTTTGGAAAGCTGCTTGGATAAAGGGCCCCACATCTGCATCCCAATAACGCCAAAGCTTTTGGTTATAATCCGTTGAAAGCCAAATCTTATCAGCACTTTCGGAACTTTCAGATTCTTCACCGGCCGGTTTAATTTTTAATTTCCCGTAATTTAACATCAAATTATTTTGCCACAAACCTGAGTCGGTAGAACGATTCAAAAAAGCATCCAATTTCCCGACAATGTTGTATTGACTGTCTGAACTGTAGGCAGAAACAGGGGAGTCCTTATATTCCCGCGAATTACTGACGGTTGTATTGGAATAGCTGAGAGACAGTTCCCGTACATCAAAAGTCCATTTGGCGGCATCGGTGCCTTCGGCCAAAGCCGGCAAAGCAGCGAATAAAGCAGCCATTGATAAAAGTTTTAGTTTCATTTAATCTCCTTTGTTTAACATAAAGATGTATGGAGTTTATACCGAATTAAGACAAAATGCAAGCAAAAAAGCACCCTTTCAGGTGCTTTATGCTTAGTTTCAAAAAAGAAGCAACAAAGAGCTAGTCTATCTTTGTTTTCTTAGTGTAATTGACACAAGTTAAAACCGCTCCATCATCATCTTTTGTATGATCTTCATGTGTCACGATCAAACTTGTTTTGGAAGTTGTTGAAGCTGTAAAGATAGCCGGATAACTGTTTTTGGGATACGTTTTAGTTTCTCCATTAAAGTTTACATATACAACAGTTTCATCATATGCAGCACCATCACCATGACATGTATCACTCCCGTGTGTCATAGACGGTTTTAAAGAAACCTCCACTGTTACATTTGCTGGAATAGACCAACTTACAGGCCCCTTTACATTATTACAATGGTCTTCTTTCTTGCGACATTTTGAACAAATACGTGTACATCCTAAAGAAACTTTTTCCATACAATAACCACTTTTTATGTTACCTGAACAACATTTCTTTACGCCATTTACCGTATATATTTGTTCCGCTTTGCAGCACTTGTTATCGACCGCTTGTTCTCCCGTTTTACAGCAGCCATTTCCGTTGACACGATTTGCAGGGCAACAACCATACTTTGTGTTTTCACCTGCCTTATAGCCCGTGAATAAGGCATTAGCCAAATTCTCTGTAACTAATTTTTGATCAGGTTCACAACAATCCCCTTGTATTTTCCCCTGACCATTACTACTGCTTGCTTTTCTGTAATACAGACGAGTTCCTTCGGTACATTCTAGGGCATCTTCACATTTCTTTGACAGACTGTTCCAAGTTTGGTTTTGTGGACAACATTCCGCACCTATTTCAGGGTTTCCATGATAACCCTCTGGGCAGCATTGTTTTAAAACCTGACCAGGAAAATCGCTGTGTTTATACTCTTGAATACGATCTTTTGGACAACATTCAAATCTATTTTGAGATGATCCACCATATTCATTTGAGGTTTCTCTATCCGCAAGATAACCAATAAAGAGTGGGGAGGAATCGCGACAATCATTGTGTCTTATTATTTCATCCTTACAACAATATTCTTCGCCATGACGTCCTTTATTGCTTAAAGTCATACCTCCATGTTCCCACATCTGTACACCACCAGAGGATAGACAAGCTTGTTGTTGACAGCGCTTATTTGTTTCATCCCATGTTTGGTCCTCTGGGCAAGGTCCACAAGTCCATGTTGAACTTGCACTTGCGTTGTCGCACACTGGATTGACCGTTGTTGGGCAAGCCCCTGTTCCCTTACCGTTATCCACCAAACATTCAACACACTTCTTTAATGTTGTGGAATAATAGGGCTTATCCGCTGGGCAGCCACAGGTTTTATCGGCTTTACATACTTGATTCCCGGCACAATCCGTGTCCGCCATGCATTCCACACAGTTTTCACCATCCCAAATGGGCTTATTCGCCGGGCAGCATCCCCGTTGAACTTCTGTTCCCTTCTTCACTGAGTATGGTA